>JANPAM010000267.1:0-1815 GCA_031429915.1 Sphingomonadales bacterium
GACCGTGTCGCCGCGCTGGAGCAATGCATAGACCGCCGGGTCATCCCAGCTCAACGCATGCCGCTGGCGTGGTGATCGGCGACCGCCCGCTGGCGGAATTGGTGCCGCTGTATCGCGACCCGCGGTCGGACATTCCGGTGACGCAGTTCGACATGAAATATGTCGAGAGTGCCGGGCTGGTGAAGTTCGACTTCTTGGGACTGAAGACGCTATCAGTGCTGCAAAAAGGCGCGCAGATGCTGGCTAAACGCGGGGTGAAGGTCAATCTTGACCTGTTGCCGCATGACGACCCCGCAGTTTACGAACTGCTTCAACGCGGCGATACCGTCGGCGTGTTCCAGCTCGAATCAGAAGGGATGAGGCGCACGCTGGCGGCGGTGAAGCCGACCAATTTCGGCGACATCATCGCGCTCGTGTCACTTTATCGTCCCGGCCCGATGGACAATATCCCGATGTTCGGGCGGCGTAAAAACGGTGAGGAAATCATCGAATATCCGCACCCGTTGCTCGAAGGCGTGCTCGGCGAAACTTACGGGATCTTTGTTTATCAGGAACAGGTAATGCAGGCGGCTCAGATACTGGCCGGCTACAGCCTTGGCGAAGCAGATTTGCTCCGCCGCGCGATGGGCAAGAAAAATCAGGCCGAAATGGATGCGCAGCGGCAGCGTTTTATAACAGGTTGTGCGGTCCACAATATCGCGCCCAACCGCGCTGGCGAGTTGTTCGATTTGATCGACAAATTTGCCGGTTACGGTTTTAACAAGAGCCACGCGGCGGCTTATGCGGTTCTCGCGTATCAGACTGCTTGGCTAAAGGTGCATCACGCCGAGGAGTTTTTCGCAGCCTCGATGTGCTTCGATATGCACCAGACCGACAAGCTCGGGATTTTCATCGACGATATGCGGCGTTTAGAAGTGACTTGCTTGCCGCCGGACGTAAACCGCAGTGAGGCCGAATATGTCATTGAGGGTGACGGCGATGGCGGGCTTGCGGTGCGCTATGCGCTGGGCGGGATTAAAAATGTCGGCGAAAAGGCGATGGAAGTTTTGGTCGAAGAGCGCATTGCCAGCGGACCATTTGCCAGTCTTGACGACTTTGCCAACCGGGCCGATCCGGCGCAGCTTAACCGGCGTAGTCTGGAGAACCTGGCAGCCGCTGGAGCGTTTGATGCAATTGAACCGAATCGTGCAGCGGTACACGCGGCGGCGGAAACCTTGCTGGCCGCCGCGCAGTCAGCGCGCGATTCTCGTGAGAGCGGGCAGGGTGGCCTGTTCGGCGAAGCAGGCTGCGACATGGCAAAACTGCGCATCGACCACACTGCAATCTGGTCGCTCGGCGAGCAAATGAATCGCGAAAAGGAAGCATTCGGCTTCTATTTTTCGGCGCATCCATGCTCGCAATTCGCGGCAGTCGCCGCCAGCCACGGGGCGAAGACCAATGTCGAGTTGCTAGAAAGCGGACCAATCCCCGAAGGCGTTCGCCGGGCTGGCACAATGGCGGCTTTGATCGAAGGTGTTCGGTGGCGGGAGTCGCGTAAAGGCAAGCGATTCATGATTGCCGATTTTTCAGACACCAGCGGGCAATTCTCAGTCCGATGTTTCGATGAAGCCGTCGGCTTGCAACTGACCGAATGGGCAAAGGAGGCAGAATGCCTGTTGCTCGGTGTCGAAATGGATATGCGGCCCGGCGATGAAGTGCCGAGCTTTACCGTTAAGAGCGCGAAATTGCTGAGCAGTCTGGTGAGCGTCACGCGGCTCAAGATGCAGCTCGATGTTATGAGCGAAACAGGCCTTCGTGAACTGGCGCAACTGGTCG
>JANPAM010000268.1:0-6139 GCA_031429915.1 Sphingomonadales bacterium
CCAACAAAGGGGCAAACATATGACCGCCATCGGACTCGACAGCCTTCAGACCCGCACGACTTTGAAGGTCGGCGCACAATCGGTCGATTTTTACTCGTTGCGCAAGGTCGCGGAAAAGCTTGGCGACGTATCTCGGCTCCCCTTCTCAATGAAGGTGTTGCTCGAAAACCTGCTTCGGTTCGAGGATGGCGGGTTTACGGTTGCTGTTCAGGATATTCAGGCGCTGATCGACTGGCAGGCTGACCCTAAGTCCACTCGCGAAATTCAGTACCGACCTGCCCGCGTTTTGCTTCAGGATTTCACCGGCGTGCCCTGCGTGGTCGACCTCGCAGCGATGCGTGATGCGATGACCAAGCTTGGCGGCGATCCGGAGAAGATCAACCCGCTGGTGCCGGTGCACCTCGTAATCGACCACTCGGTCATGGTCGATGAATTCGGCCACCCGAAAGCGGCCGAGCAGAATGTCGAAATCGAATATCAGCGCAATGCCGAGCGTTACGACTTCCTGAAATGGGGATCGAAGTCGCTCAATAACTTCAAGGCTGTCCCTCCTGGAACCGGTATCTGCCATCAGGTCAATCTGGAACATATCGCGCAAGCGGTGTGGACCAGCGAAGCCGCGGACGGCACGACCATTGCCTACCCCGACACCTGTGTTGGCACCGACAGCCATACGACGATGATCAACGGGCTTGGCGTGCTCGGTTGGGGCGTAGGCGGGATTGAAGCCGAAGCCGCGATGCTTGGGCAGCCGGTGTCTATGTTGATCCCCCAAGTCGTTGGCTTCAAGCTGACCGGCTCGCTGGCCGAGGGAATCACCGCGACCGACCTCGTGCTGACCGCGACCCAGATGCTGCGGGCGCGCGGCGTTGTTGGCAGCTTTGTCGAATATTACGGGCCTGGCTTGGATTCGCTGTCGCTAGCCGACCGGGCGACTTTGGCAAATATGGCACCCGAATACGGCGCGACCTGCGGCTTTTTCGGCATTGATGACAAAACGCTGGATTACATGCGGCTGACCGGACGTGACGAAGCGCAGATCGAACTGGTTGAGGCTTACTCGAAAGAACAGGGCCTGTGGCGCTTTGCCGACGCGCCTGACCCCGTGTTTACCGACACGCTATCGCTCGACATGGGCAGCGTGGTGCCGTCGCTCGCCGGGCCGAAGCGTCCGCAGGACAAGGTTGCGCTCGATGTGGTCGACGATGTGTTCAACGGAGAACTGTCCAGCGTTTACAAGCGCGAAGGTTTCAAACGCGTTGCGGTTGAGGGCAAGGATCACGACATTGGCGACGGCGACGTTGTAATTGCGGCGATTACGAGCTGCACCAACACCTCAAACCCCAGCGTGCTTGTAGCGGCGGGGCTGGTCGCGAAAAAGGCCAACGCTTTCGGGTTGCGGCCCAAGCCGTGGGTAAAAACCTCGCTTGCGCCGGGGTCACAAGTGGTGACCGATTATCTGGTAAAGGCCGGCTTGCAGGAGCATCTCGACGCGATTGGTTTCAATCTGGTCGGCTATGGCTGCACCACCTGTATCGGAAACTCGGGGCCGCTGGCCGAGCCGATTTCGAAAGCGATCAACGGCAATGATATCGTTGCCGCGTCGGTCCTCTCGGGCAACCGCAATTTTGAAGGCCGCGTGTCGCCCGACGTTCGAGCGAACTTTCTGGCCTCGCCACCGCTGGTAGTCGCTTATGCGCTGAAAGGCACGGTAACCGAGAATTTCACGACAACACCAATCGGGCAAGCGACCGACGGCACCGACGTGTATCTGAAGGACATCTGGCCGTCGAACGAGGAAGTCCATGACGTGATGACCGCGAACATCGACCGCTCGATGTTCACCGCGCGTTACGCCCGCGTCTATGAAGGCGACGAGCATTGGCAGAAAATTCAGGTCGAAGGTTCGGACACCTATCAATGGCGCGCCGGTTCGACCTACGTCGCCAATCCGCCGTATTTCGAGGGGATGAGCATGACCCCCGCACCGGTGATGGATATAATCGAAGCCAAGCCGCTGGCCATTTTGGGCGACAGCATCACCACCGACCACATCAGCCCTGCGGGGAGCATCAAAGCGGACTCGCCTGCTGGTGCTTTCCTTTTGGAGCATCAGGTTAGCAAGGCCGACTTCAACAGCTACGGCGCGAGGCGCGGCCACCATGAAGTCATGATGCGCGGCACCTTCGCCAACATCCGGATCAAGAATGAAATGGTACCCGGCGTCGAAGGCGGCATGTCGCGTTACGGCAAGGAAGTCATGCCGATCTACGACGCCGCGATGAAGCACAAGGCCGACGGTACGCCTTTGGTGGTGATCGCTGGCAAGGAATACGGTACCGGATCGAGCCGCGACTGGGCCGCGAAAGGCACCAACCTGCTGGGCGTCCGCGCAGTCATCGTGGAGAGCTTCGAGCGGATACACCGATCCAACCTGGTCGGCATGGGCGTTCTGCCTTTGCAGTTCATGGAAGGCGAAAGCCGCGCAACGCTTGGCCTAACCGGCGACGATATGTTCACCCTTACTAGCGTGGCAAAACTCCAACCGCGCCAGAGTGTTACTGTCATGGTCACGCGCAAGGACGGCTCGACCTTCAACTTCGACACGCTCTGCCGCATCGACACCGCGAACGAGGTCGAGTATTTCATGAACGGTGGCATCTTGCATTATGTGCTGAGGAAACTGGCGGCTTAATTCTTTTATCCTCCCTATTTCGCAGAAATGGGGAGGTGGCATTCGCCGTAGCGCAGCGAAGGCGGATGACGGAGGGGCCGTCAACGTTGCAGTCCCCTCCGTCACGCCTACGGCGCGCCACCTCCCCATCTTTTCAAGATGGAGAGGATAATGCCGTCAAACCCGCTTTAAAATCGACAGCGCCGCCTTCAAATGCGGCGCGTCGATCATTTTTCCGTTAAGTTGCAACACGCCCGCCCCGGGATTGGCGGCGAATGCGTCGACCACGGCTTGCGCATGGGCGAGCTGCTCTAGCGACGGAGTAAACCCGGCATTGATCGTCGCCACCTGCTTTGGATGGATGGCCAGCATTCCAGTGAAGCCATCGCGCGCAGCACGTGCCACGTAGGCGTTTAGCCCCGCTTCATCGCCGATGTTCGGAAACACCGTGTCAATCGCAGCGACTCCCGCTGCATGTGCCGCAAAAAGCGCCAGCGAACGGACCATCTCATAAGGCGCGGTGTAGCTTCCGTCCGGTTCGCGCGAGGTTGCTGCGCCCACGGCGGCGGGCAAATCCTCCGCCCCCCAACTCACCCCTGCCAGATAATGCGAAACCTCGCGTAAGGTGCCGAGATCGAATACCGCGCCGGGTGTTTCGGTCGCAATCGGCAAGACCGGCGGGCAATCGCCATCCTGACTGTCCGCGACTGCCGCTGCCTCCGCGCGTAACCAGTTGACCGAACGCGCGCCCTCCGCTTTGGGCAATACGATGCCGTCGGGCATATAGGGGAGCACCGAAGCCAGATCATTATGCGCCAGATGACTGTCCTGCGGGTTGACGCGGATGAAGACGGGCACCGGCCGGTCACCCGACAAATATTCCGCCGCCGCCTCACGCGCCTGAACCTTGCGGTCGAGCGCAACCGAGTCTTCGAGATCGATAATGATAGCGTCGGCACCACACGCCGACGCCTTGGCAAAGCGTTCGGGCCGGTCGCCGGGGACGAAGAGGAGTGAGCGGAGTTTCATGCTGCCCTTATGCGCGCGGGTGGAAGCAATGTCAGCCCTTCTTGAGCAACGCTGTCCTTTCGGATTGGCACACCACCTCGTTGCGCTGATTGAGGCAGCGGTGAAGGAAGGTTACTATGCCTGCATCAGGCCGCGATTTGCTTTCTTTTAGCGCGATAACCTCGGTTTCGGCGCGGAGAGTGTCACCGAGGAAAACCGGCTTGGGCATGACGAGCTTGTCGTAACCAAGATTGGCAACGAGCGTGCCCAATGTGGTGTCGCCCACCGATAGCCCGACCATGAGGGCAAAGGTGAAAGTGCCGTTGACGAGGATCTGCCCGAACTCGCTGGCCCTCGCCGCCTCAGCGTCGATGTGCAGCGGCTGCGGGTTGTGAGTCATGACCGAGAACAGCAGATTGTCGGTTTCGGTCACGGTGCGGCGGATTTCGTGGGCGATGCTATCGCCGATTTGCCATTGGTTGAAAAATCTACCGGCCACCCCGCACCCCCTTCCCGTTCGTGTCGAGCGCAGACGAGACACCCATCAGCAGCGCCTGACCTCCCGGCCTCTCGTCTTCGCTCGAGGGGAACGGTTTCTTACTCACCGCTCGCCTCAATCCGCACCAGCAGCGCCTCGACCTGCACCTGCGCGCCTGCCTCGGCGTTTAGTTCCGCCACCACCCCGTCGAACGGCGCGGTGAGGCTGTGTTCCATCTTCATCGCTTCGAGCGTGAGGAGTTTCTGGCCTTTCATAACGGTGTCACCTTCCGCAACCTCGACCGCGATGATCCGGCCCGGCATGGGGGACAGGATTGCTCCGTCGCTAACCGCGCCGACGCCAAAACCACGGGGTTCGGCCAGAACGTAACGGCGAGCAAAGCCGTCGGCAAAGGCCAGCACGTCAGCGGTTGGTGCGTCTTGTTCTACCTCGTCGAACGACACGACGTGCGTGGTGCCGCTATCGTCCATTATCCGGGCTTCGGCGCGCGGGGGCGCGTTCAGACGGAAGCCGAGCGCAGCGCTGACTGGACCATCGCCGGGGCTGGCACATAACAATGCGGCTGCCTCAGCGAGTTCTTCGTTATCAGGCTCAGGCGGCGTGACAAGCGCATCGACTTCGCGCGCGATCAGGCCGGTGTCGACATCGCCCGCGCCAAATTCTGCCAAGTCGAGCAGGCGGCCCAAAAATCCGGCATTGGTCTTGACCGGCCAGACTTCGGTGCCGTCGATGCCGCCGCGCAGCGCGGCGATGGCGTCGGCGCGTGTATCGCCGGTGGCGATCAACTTGGCGATCATCGGGTCGTAGAATGGCGAGACTCCGCCGCCTTGCTCGACGCCGGTGTCGATGCGCAGTTCGTCGGGAAAAGCCAGATGATCGAGCGGGCCGATTGAGGGCAAAAATCCGGTCGCTGGATTTTCGGCATAAAGCCGCGCTTCCATCGCCCAACCGTTGATGCTGAGCTCGTCCTGCCTCCTAGGCAACGCCTCCCCGCTCGCCACGCGCAATTGCCATTCGACCAGATCGACACCCGTGATCTCCTCGGTCACCGGGTGTTCGACCTGCAACCGCGTGTTCATTTCCATGAACCAAATCCGATCCGCGCGCAGCCCTTCGCTGGCGTCGGCGATGAACTCGATTGTGCCTGCGCCGACATAGTCGACCGCCTTTGCGGCCTTGACCGCCGCCGCGCAGAGCTGTTCGCGGGTGGCTTCGTCCATGCCCGGCGCGGGGGCTTCCTCGATCACCTTCTGGTGGCGGCGTTGGAGCGAGCAATCGCGTTCGAACAAATGGACGATGTTGCCGTGGGTGTCGCCGAACACCTGCACCTCGATATGGCGGGGGCGCTGGATATATTTCTCGATCAGGACATGCGTGTTGCCAAACGACGCGGTGGCCTCGCGCTGGCAGGAGGCGAGCGAGTCGGCGAACTCGGCCGCGTCCTCGACCTTGCGCATCCCCTTACCGCCGCCGCCAGCGACGGCCTTGATGAGGACGGGATAGCCGATTTCGGCGGCGCGCTCGCCAAGGAACGCTGGCTCTTGGTTGTCGCCCATATAGCCGGGGGTGACGGGCACGCCCGCCTCGGCCATCAATTTCTTGGCCGCATCCTTCAGCCCCATCGCGGTGATGCTGACGGGCGCTGGCCCGACCCAGATCAGCCCGGCGTCGATCACGGCTTGCGCGAACTCCGCGTTTTCGGACAGGAACCCATAGCCCGGATGGATCGCCTCCGCCTTGGTGGCGAGCGCGGCGGCGATGATTTTCTCACCCACCAAATAGCTCTCGCGCGCCGGAGACGCCCCGATATGCACCGCCTCATCGGCTTGGCGAACATGCAGCGCCCTGGCATCGGCATCCGAATAAACCGCAACGGTGCGGATACCCATCGCGCGCGCGGTACGTATGATGCGGCAGGCAATTTCGCCCCGGTTGGCGATGAGGAGGGATTGGATCAT
>JANPAM010000269.1:0-4612 GCA_031429915.1 Sphingomonadales bacterium
TGAAGGCCTGAAACGCGCTTATCGGATGACGATCACCGCCACGGATGTCGAATCGAAGATCGATGCCGAAGTGAAGAAAATCGCGCCGCAAGTGCGTATGCCCGGTTTCCGCCCCGGTAAGGTTCCTGCCAATCTGGTCAAAAAAATGCACCGCGATTCGCTGTTGCAGGACGCGCTGAACACCTCGATCCAAGACGGTGTTCAAAAGGCTATCAACGACAACAAGCTTCGTCCAGCGACGCAGCCGCATGTTCATCTTGATGAAGATTATGCGCCGGGCAAAGACGCGGTTGTCGATTTCCATTTTGAAGTGTTGCCGCAGATTGCTGCACCGACGATTGATGGCATTGCTCTTGAGCGCTTGACCGTAGACGTCAGCGACGCTGCGGTTGACGAAGCAATCATGAAGCTAGCTGCGGGGCAAAAAAGCTTCGAAGCGGCTGACAAGAAATACAAAGCCGCGATGGGCGACGTTGTCGTTATCGACTTTGAAGGCAAGGTCGACGGCGTTCCATTCGAAGGCGGCAAGGGCGAGGGCATGTCGGTCGAACTCGGCTCGGGCCAACTGATACCGGGTTTTGAAGACCAGCTCGTCGGCGCGAAAGCCAATGACGAGAAGCTGATTAACGTTACCTTCCCCGAAGATTACAATGTTGAAACCCTGAAAGGCAAGCCCGCAACTTTCGACATCGTCGTTGGGGAAGTCCGCAAGCCGGTTGAAGCGAAAGCCGACGACAATCTCGCCAAAGGCTTTGGTCTCGACGGCATCGACAAATTGCGTGAAATTATGAAGGTTCAGGTCGAGCAGGAACATAATGGCCTGACCCGCACCTATATGAAGCGCCAATTGCTCGACCAACTCGCCGCCGACCATGATTTCGAGGTGCCGCCATCGATGGTTGAAGCCGAATTCGAACAGATTTGGGCTCAACTTGAGCAGGAAGCTGCGCGTGAGGAAGACCCGGAAGCCGCAAAGAAAGAAATGGAAGCCGAACGCAGCGATTATCACGACATCGCGGTTCGCCGCGTTCGTTTGGGTCTGTTGCTTTCCGAAATCGGCCAAGCCAACGGCGTTGAAGTCAACAGCCAAGAAATGAACATGCTCGTGCAGCAAGCTGCCCAGCAGTATCGCTCCGAAGACCGTCAGAATTTCGTGAAGTACCTTCAGGAAAATCCGATGGCAGCGGCTCAGCTTCGTGCACCGATGTTCGAGGACAAGGTTGTCGACTTCTTGTTCGACAAGGCGACTATCACCGAAAAGACCGTGACCAAGGAAGAGCTGGAAGCGGCGATTGAAGCCGAGCCAGACGCCAAGCCAGTTGCCAAGAAAAAGGCACCTGCGAAAAAGGCGGCGAAAGACCAAGCTCCTGCAAAGAAAGCTAAAGAGGAAGCCCCTGCAAAGGAAGCCAAGCCTGCTGCTAAGAAAGCTGCTCCTAAAGCTACCCCGAGCAAAGTCGAGGGGAAGGACGCTGCCCAAGCAGAACCAATAGCCAAGCCAGAAGGCAAACAGGCTCCTGCTAAAAAAGCTCCAGCCAAGAAATAACTTTATGGGGGCGGCCGCGCGCTGCCCCCTGAAAAGCAAATGGGGGCTAGCGTTTGATCCTTGCAACACTTGCCCAAGCCGCGACCGCTATCCGGTTTGAGGATCTCGGGCTTTCGCCCATCGCCCTCGACCTC
Organism: Sphingomonadales bacterium; assembly: GCA_031429915.1. Taxonomy (GTDB): domain Bacteria; phylum Pseudomonadota; class Alphaproteobacteria; order Sphingomonadales; family Sphingomonadaceae; genus Sphingorhabdus_B. The sequence continues at coordinate 1,678 of JANPAM010000269.1, forward strand.
GGCTTTTTCAAAATCCGCTGGTATAGCCTCGCATATATATTCGGCGTTATACTTGGCTGGTGGCAACTCGCCAAAATGGTTGAGCGGTCAGGCGCGCCAATATCGAAGGATCAGGTCGATGACCTCATTCTGTTTGCAACGCTTGGCATTATCCTCGGCGGCCGAGTTGGTTACATATTATTCTACAGTCCCCGAACGCTGCTGAACCCAGTCGACGTTTTGAAAGTCTGGGAGGGCGGAATGTCCTTCCACGGCGGCGTCTTGGGCGTCATGCTGGCGACATATCTGTTCTGCCGCAAAAGCGGTGTGAGTTGGTTGCGGGTGCATGATTACATCGCTGTGGTTTACCCGCTTGGCCATTTGTTCGGGCGCTTGGCCAATTTTGTGAATGGCGAGCTTTGGGGTCGTCCTACCGACGTTTCGTGGGGCATCATCTTCCCAAAAGGCGGCGATGTGGTTCGTCATCCAAGCCAATTGTATCAAGGGGCGAATGAGGGATTTTTGCTTGGCATCATCCTGTTGTTCCTGTTCTGGAAGACCGATGCGCGCAACAAGCCGGGGCTGTTGGCGGGTGTGTTTGTCGGGGGGATGGGGTTGTTCCGCTTCATCGGCGAATTCTATCGCGAGCCTGACGTTGGCGTGACCGGATTGCTCGGTATGACGATGGGGCAGACATTGTGTGTGCCCATGATAATTATCGGAATCTATTTGGTGGGCACCGCCAAAAGCCGAGCAACTACTCAAGACTGAATACAAAAGAAAAGGCCCCGGAAAATCCGAGGCCTCTCCTTTAGTGTTTGGTATTCGACGTTTTACTACACGCCGAACCGGTCGGCGTTCATCACCTTGACCCAGGCTTTTACGAAGTCGCGCACGAACTTTTCCTCGTGGCCCTTCTCCGCATAAACCTCGGCAGTGGCGCGAAGCTGGCTGTTCGAACCGAAGACCAGGTCGGTCCGCGTCGCGCGCCATTTGTCGTGTCGTCCGCCGCGATCCTTGCCGATGAACTCCTCATCGCTCGCCGTGTCGACCAGATCCCAGAAGGTATCGTTGTCGAGCAGGTTCACGAAGAAGTCATTCGTCAGCACGCCCTTGCGCGTTGTGAATACACCCTCGGGAATGTCACCGTGGTTTGCGCCGAGGACTCGCAGACCCCCGACGAGCACGGTCATCTCTGGCCCAGACAGCCCGAGCAACGACGCTCTGTCGAGCAGCAACTCTTCGGTCTTTACCGGTTGGCGCGTCTTCAGCCAGTTGCGGAAACCATCGGCCTGCGGCTCCATCCATTGGAAGCTCTCGATTTCGGTCCAGTCCTGAGTCGCATCACCGCGACCGCCCAGGAACGGCACCGCAACGTCAAAGCCAGCATCCTTAGCTGCCTTTTCGACCGCCGCCGACCCCGCCAGTACGATGGCGTCAGCAAGGCTCATTCCGGCACGCAATTCGTTGAGCTTCGCCAGAACAGTTGCCAATTCGGCGGGCTCATTGACCGCCCAGTCCTTCTGCGGGGCAAGTGCAATCCGAGCGCCGTTCGCACCGCCACGCTTGTCCGACTTGCGGAAAGTCGAAGCCGAGGCCCACGCCGTTTTGACAAGCTGCGAAACGGTAAGACCGCTTGCCAGCACCGCCGATTTGAACGCCGCGACGTCGGTGTCCGACGGCGCATTTCCAGCGGGAACCGGATCCTGCCAGATCAGCGTCTCTTCCGGAACTTCCGGCCCGAGATAAAGGCTCTTCGGTCCCATGTCGCGGTGACAAAGCTTGAACCACGCGCGAGCGAACGCATCGTCGAGTGCAGCTTGGTCGTTGTGGAACTTCTCCGAAATAGCGCGGAATTCAGGGTCCATCTTCAGCGCCATGTCGGCGGTCGTCATCATCGTCGGCACGCGCTTGCTCGGGTCACGCGCGTCGGGTGCCATGTCTTCGAAATCGGGATTGATCGGAGTCCACTGTTTGGCACCTGCCGGGCTTTCGACCAACTCGAAGTCGTATTTGAACAGGATGCGGAAATAATCACCGCTCCACTTGGTCGGGTTGTTCGACCACGCGCCTTCAATGCCCGAAGTGGTGATGTGACCTTTGCCGATCTCGTCCTCATCGGTCAGCCAGCCCATACCCTGCATATGGACTGATTCCGCTGCCGGGTTCTTGCCGAATGTCTCGCCGGGCTTCGCGCCGTGCGCTTTGCCGAATGCGTGGCCGCCGGCGGTGAGGGCTACAGTTTCTTCCGAATTCATCGCCATGCGGCTGAAGGTAGCGCGCATGTCACGCGCCGATTGCAACGGATCAGGATTGCCACCGGGGCCTTCTGGATTGACGTAGATCAGACCCATCTGGATCGCGGCAAGCGGGCCTTCGAGTTCGGTCACTTCCTCGTCGAGACGAGTCTTCGCGCCATCGCTTACCCAAATTTCTTCAGCACCCCAGAAGGTGTCACCCTCTGACTGGTAGACGTCCCTACGACCGCCGCCAAAGCCGAACACCGGTCCGCCCATGCTTTCGATTGCGACATTGCCTGCGAGGATGAACAAATCGGCCCAGCTGATTGATTGGCCGTATTTCTGCTTGATTGGCCAAAGCAGACGCCGCGCCTTGTCGAGATTGCCGTTATCGGGCCAGCTGTTGAGCGGCTCGAACCGTTGCTGCCCGCTTGCCGCGCCACCGCGACCGTCGGTCACTCGATAAGTACCCGCCGCGTGCCATGCCATCCGAATCATAAAGGGACCGTAATGGCCATAGTCAGCTGGCCACCAAGGCTTACTGTCAGTCATCAATGCCGTGAGGTCATTCTTCAACGCTTGATAATCAAGCTTTTTGAATGCTTCGGCATAGCTGAACTCTTCGCCCATCGGGTCGGGCGAAACGCCGTGCAGATGCAGCAAGTCTACCGGCAGCGCATCTGGCCACCAATACTTGTTTTGGCGACCTAGCAACG
>JANPAM010000270.1:0-4521 GCA_031429915.1 Sphingomonadales bacterium
CACCCCCGACCCCACCCCAGAAGGGGAGGGGAGAAAAGGTCACCGAACCCCCCGGAACCACATAACCCGGCCTCCCAGCCAGCACATACCCCAGCGTCGATTTCCCAGCGCCATTCGGCCCCATAATCGCATGGATCTCACCCGCACCCAGCGAGAGGGTGAGGCCCTTGAGGATTGGCTTATCGCCAACATTGGCGTGGAGGTCAGTTATTTGGAGCATTTAATCGTCAACCTTCACACGGTGCGTCCAGCTTTGCCACAGCGCCACCGGTGCCAAAAACAAGGGGTGATAGAGAAACAAGATAGCTAATATCCACAACCCGAGTGGTGAGCCGTCGGGCCCGGGGGCATCGGGCAGTGAAAAGAACGGTAATCCGCTAAATGCGGTGAAAAACCATTGGAATGGTAATCCTGTGCATAGCCAGATTGCCCATTCGACAAGATACCAGCGGGGAACTTTCACCCCACACTCCCCTCAAGGCTTATCCCCAACAGCTTCTGCGCTTCCACCGCAAACTCCATCGGCAGTTGCTGCAACACTTCCTTGGCAAAGCCGTTGACGATCAGCGCCACGGCTTCCTCGGCATTCAGGCCGCGTTGCATCGCGTAGAACATCTGGTCGTCGGAAATTTTGCTCGTCGTCGCCTCATGCTCGATTTGCGCGCTGGGGTTGCGGACTTCGATATAGGGGACGGTGTGTGCGCCGCTCAAAGACCCCAGTAGCAGCGAGTCGCATTGGGTGAAGTTGCGAACGCCCTCGGCGGTCGGAGCGACGCGGACAAGCCCGCGATAGGTGTTGTTGCTGTGCCCAGCGCTGATGCCCTTCGACACTATGGTCGAGCGGCTGCCCTTGCCATTGTGGATCATTTTGGTGCCGGTGTCGGCCTGCTGGTAATTGTTGGTCACCGCGACCGAGTAAAATTCGCCGACGCTGTTTTCGCCGTTGAGCACGCAGCTTGGATATTTCCACGTCACCGCGCTGCCGGTTTCGACCTGGGTCCACGAGACCTTGCTATTCCGCCCCTGACACAAAGCGCGCTTGGTGACGAAGTTATAAATGCCGCCTTTGCCCTCCGCGTCGCCGGGATACCAGTTTTGAACGGTCGAATATTTGATCTCGGCATCGTCCAATGCGACCAGTTCGACCACAGCGGCGTGGAGCTGGTTTTCATCGCGCATCGGCGCGGTGCAGCCTTCGAGGTAGGACACGTAACTGCCCTTGTCAGCGACGATCAACGTGCGCTCGAACTGGCCGGTGTTTTCGGCGTTTATGCGGAAATAGGTGGACAGCTCCATCGGGCAGCGAACACCTTCGGGGATGTAAACGAACGTCCCGTCCGAAAAGACCGCGCAGTTGAGTGTGGCGAAATAATTGTCGTGCATCGGCACGATCTTGCCGAGCCATTTGCGCACCAAGTCGGGATATTCCTTGATCGCTTCGGAGATGCTGCGGAAGATAACGCCTGCGCGTTCGAGTTCGGCGCGGAATGTCGTAGCGACGCTGACGCTGTCGAACACCGCATCGACAGCAACCCGGCGTGCAGGCAGCCCGCCATCTTCGCCGCCCTCGACACCGGCGAGCAATTTCTGCTCGGCAATCGGAATGCCAAGCTTTTCATACACGCGCAGGATTTCAGGATCGACCTCGTCAAGACTGCCAAGTTTCGGCTTCACCTTCGGCGCGGCGTAATAATACGCATCTTGATAATCAATCGGCGGGATATTGAGTTTTGCCCAATCGGGCGTCTCCATCGTCAGCCAGTGGCGAAACGCCTTCAACCGCCATTCGAGCATCCACTCGGGCTCGTTCTTCTTCCCCGAAATAAACCGGACGGTATCTTCGGTCAGTCCTTTTGGCGCAAATTCGGTCTCGATATCCGACGACCAACCATGCTCGTAATCGGCAACGCTGGCGGCGGCATCATGCGCTGCTTGGTCTTTGAGAATCGTTTCGGTCATCGGTTCAAACTCGTCAATGAAACCCCGGCAAGCGCACCGCGCACAGCGTTATTCACGACCGCCCAATGCGGACGGACGCGGCAATTGCCTTCCATCATGCAGTTGTGGTTCTCGGTATCCACACACGACGTCAGCGCTATCGGCCCTTCGACCGCCTCGATGATATCGGCCAGCGTAATCGCCGCCGCCGGCCGCGCCAGTTTTATCCCGCCGCCTGAACCACGAACAGACCGCAACAGGCCGGCCTTGCTCAACATGCTCACCAGTTTCTGGGTCGTTGGCAAAGCTAGCCCGGTCTCCGCTGCCAATTCAGTGGCGGACACGCGCGCGGAACCACAATGCCGCGACGCCGCGCTCATTACCACCACCGCATAATCTGCCATATTGGACAGCCGCATCGAATCAACCTTAATCGGACAAATTTAGTCTGATTACTAAATGGGCGCTTAATGCCCGAAAATCAACCCGGATAGGCAGCGAGGTCACGGAAGTTTTCTTTGGAGAGCCATAGTCGCAATATCTTGCAATCATCACCATCGAGCGCGCCGGGTGTTCGTCCAGCAAAATGCCGTATCTCGCGGATCATGTGCGGCTGATCGTAGAACAACGATTCGATCTTGGCGCGCATTTCCGGGGTGCAGTCTGGGTCGCACATCACGGTTGCCGCTCGCAGCGCACGATATTTGCGCATCAACGGTTTGGGTGCAGATCCGAAATACTTGGCGATGAGCCGAACGGCAGTGCTGCGTGAGACCGGCAGGCTGGCGTAAAGTTCATCAACATCGGGGTCCAAATTGCGCGAAAGCCATGAAGTGACCGTTTGAATCAGTTCGATATGTTGTGGTGGAACACGGCGCACTCGGGCCAGCAAAAACTGCGTCACTTCATCGACGATTTGCGATAGCCTTACACTTCCGTCGATCAGCCCGACGCGAAACCGTTCAGCCAGCACATCAATTTCCGCGCCAAAAAATTGGTTTGCCGCAATCGCGCGGTCGGTGCAGGCATTCGCTGCTGAGCCAGTCAGCGCGACAAAGCCCAATGGTGATAACGCCAAACCGAAATCAGACACCGGCCCGCTGAAGGTAAATTGCGCCGCCGCTGTGCCTGGACCCAACAGGGTTGCTGCTTTTATCGAACCGATATGGCCATCGTGAAACTGCAAATGGCCTTCACCGCGTAGAAGAAATATGAGGTGACCCGGAGCGGCTGGTTGCCGGTCGTGGATGTGCAATTCTTCGCATCGGAAAAAGTAAATCTGAGTTACGAAAGGTGCGAGCTCGGCAGGCGGTACAAACTGCACCAAGTCGATTTTGTCTGGCGCGATGTACGCCGGCTCGATTTCAGGCTCGGTCTTTTTTGTTATCGTGTTAGCCGTTTGGCTCTTTTGCATTTTGGCGTCCCTGTTTCTTCGGCACTAAACTCCCCTTCCCGGAATTACGTCACGACTATTGCATATAGGCTAATCGCTCCCGCCGCATCGGGCAACTCGCCAATTGGTTCTATCCACATTTTTGAATTGCGCGCTTTCAATGCCATGGCCGCTTCGGTTGAAGCAATGGTGGTACCGCTTGCGGCTGAACGCAGCATCCGTTCAATTTGCGCTCGCCGCGCGTCCGGTGACCCATGATCGACACCAAGTGAAACGGCAATAGTTGCCTCCGGTGTGGAAGTGCGGTGGTCTATAAGCACCTGCTCGGCCTCAGCGATGTCGGCAAAGGCGGTTATCGATATGTCGTCCAGTGCGCCGGATGCAATCGCCACCAGAACCAACTGTGCATTCGGCGCGAGTGTCGATCGCTCGCCCACGGCCGCAGTCGGCTCAAGCACTAACATATGCTCAGCAGCTTTCGACGGAGATAATTGGGCGGCTGTGGTGACCAAGAGATCAGTCGCTTCGCTCTCCAACCGGGCGGCATTATCAACTGCGCGTCCCTTCGCAACTTGTGCAGCGATCTTGACCGCAGCGACCGACAAATTCGGTCCACTGTCGATAATCTCTATCGTTGCGGCCTTTTCAAATAGCGCATCAAACCGCGCGCTCCATTCGGCTCCAAAGGGATCGACTGACACCGCTTTGAAAAGCGATGGGATCGCAGGCAGTACGACATGCAGCTCTGCTCCATCGCTCACCAGCGCCTCGGCAATCAGAATGTCGGCACCGGCGGCAAGCGCTCCGTAACCGAAGCCAGGGTTAATATCCGCTATCGCGTTTTGTATTTCAGACATCGCAACTGCGTCGTCAGCGTCTAATCCCATCATTCCGCTAAAATAGAGGCTTGGTGGCGGTGAATAACAAGAAAGCCAAGAATGATCCTCGTTTCGGAAAGCCAGAATCTGCCGGAACTGACGAAGTGTTGTCGCATGGTCTTCCCAGGCACGCGGTGCGCAGTCGATTGCTTCGGCAATCGCAATGTTTGCGGCGTCGGCATCACCGACCAGCAACAGGGCCTCGGCGCGGGTGGCGGCGTGCCAATACGGCGTTTCCCCCCGCCCGGCGCCGGTCTCTATCAGCGCCAGCACTTCATCCGCCAGCACCCGCATCTGGGCGGTGTGTCCGGC
>JANPAM010000271.1:0-3243 GCA_031429915.1 Sphingomonadales bacterium
GACTCTCTCGTTCGCCCGCGTCTGGCAAAATTGTGGAACATCCGAAGCGATGGTCAAGTTAAACATAAGCCTTGCTCTTAAGCGACGCAGCGCTGTCTTCATTCTTGGCCTCATCGCATGGCTCGGAAAGCTCGAAATGCCCCAATCTATGTAATGATATGGGTTAATGTGATGTGCAAAGGAGGCCTACCCGTGACGACAGAGCATGACCATGCAGGTAAAGCAAAGAGCAGCGGATGTTGCAGCACGGCAAGTGCCGATAGCAAGACGGTCGTACTTGATCCCGTCTGCGAAATGACCGTCGATCCAACGACAACAGCGCACCACGCTATACACGAAGGCGTTCATCACCATTTCTGCAGCGCCGGGTGCCTGGGTAAATTCACCGCAGACCCCGGCAAATATCTCACCAGCGCTCCGCGCACGGAAGTGATCGCTCCGCCAGGTGCCATGTGGACATGCCCGATGCACCCCGAAATCCGTCAGCAGGGTCCGGGCACTTGTCCGATCTGTGGAATGGCTTTGGAACCAGAAGAACCGTCGCTCGATAATGCCCCTAATCCGGAGCTGGTCGATTTTACCCGTCGCTGGTGGGTGTCGGCAGGTCTAGCAGTGCCGCTACTGATATTGACGATGGGGACAGAGTTTCTGAGATTGCGCCTAGTCGATCCCATGTATTCGCCGTGGATTCAACTCGTGCTCACCGCACCAATTGTCCTGTGGGCCGGCTGGCCGTTCTTCACGCGCGGATGGACGTCGATAGTCACACGCAAGCTCAATATGTTCACGCTTATCGCCATCGGCGTCGGCGCGGCGTTCGTTTACAGTCTGGTTGCGACGGTCGCACCCGGTCTGTTTCCCGCGACCTTCAGAATGCACGGTGGGATGGTGCCGGTCTATTACGAAGCCGCAGGGGTTGTCGTGGCTTTGGTATTGCTCGGTCAAGTTCTAGAACTGCGCGCAAGGGCGGCAACCGGCAAGGCGATCCGCGCGCTACTTAATCTCGCACCAAAAACCGCGCGGCGGATCAACACCGCTGGCACAGAAACCGAAATCCCGTTAGCCGATGTCCAGCCTGGCGACCGCCTGCGTGTTCGTCCCGGAGAAGGAGTACCGGTTGACGGGGTCGTGATCGAAGGCCGCTCATCTGTCGATGAGTCGATGCTGACGGGCGAACCTTTACCAGTCGCCAAGGAGGGGGCCAGCGCGCTGACCGGCGGCACCGTCAACGGCACGGGTAGCCTTGTCATGGAAGCGCAAGCGGTTGGCGCCGATACGATGCTTGCGCGTATCGTCCGGATGGTGGCCGAAGCGCAGCGAAGCCGCGCGCCGATACAGGCTGTGGCTGACCGGATTTCAGGCTGGTTCGTACCGCTGGTCATTGCCATTTCCATAACGTCATTCGCGGTCTGGAGCCTAATAGGACCAGAACCCCGCATCGGTCACGCACTGCTTAATGCGATTGCCGTTCTAATCATCGCCTGTCCGTGTGCATTGGGGTTAGCGACGCCGATGTCGATCATGGTCGCAACCGGACGCGGAGCGCACGCAGGGGTGCTGGTCAAACATGCCGAAGCGCTGCAAGCGTTCGAGAAGGTCGACACGCTTGTTATCGACAAGACTGGAACGCTAACAGAAGGCAAGCCCAAACTCGTCTCCATCCAAACCATTGGCGAGACTGACGAGAACGAGTTGCTCGCCCTGACAGCATCGGTCGAGGCGCGGTCAGAGCATCCGCTTGCTCATGCGATTGTAACCGCAGCGAATGAGCGCAAGCTGGAACTTGGCGAGCCACAAAATTTCGAGGTTCAGGTTGGAGCAGGCATTAGCGCCACTGTAGGCGGGCGCGCCGTTGTGATCGGCAATACCGCACAAATGCAAAGCATTGGCGTGGATTCGACACCGCTCAATGACGCTGCCGAAGCTAGACGCCGCGAAGGTGCGGGCGTTATACTGATCGCGGTCGATGGCAAACTTGCGGGACTTGTCGCCGTCGCCGATCCCATTCGTGCAAATGCCCGCGAGGCGATTGAAGCGCTTCGTCAACAGGGCCTGCGCGTCATCATGCTCACCGGCGACAATCCGACAACTGCACAAGTCGTTGCCGACGCAGTGGGCGGCCTCGACGGCGTTCATGCCGAACTTAAACCTGACGACAAGGCACGCATTGTGGGCGAACTCAAAGCATCAGGCGCAAAGGTTGCAATGGCGGGTGACGGGATTAACGATGCCCCGGCACTTGCCGCCGCCGATGTCGGCTTGGCAATGGGAACCGGCACCGATGTCGCGATAGAAAGTGCTGGCATAACGCTGACCAAAGGCGATCTCGCCGCCGTCGTCCGCGCCCGCGCGCTTGCCAAAGCGACTATGCGCAATATCCGCCAAAACCTGTTCTTCTCGTTCCTGTTCAACGGAATTGGCGTGCCGGTCGCAGCGGGCGTTCTCTATCCCGTTTCCGGTATATTGATGTCTCCGATGTTTGCCGGGGCTGCGATGGCGTTATCGTCGTTTACGGTTGTGATGAACGCGTTGCGACTAAATCGGGTAAAGCTCTAAACGGAACAATTACTCGCTCGAAGAACAGTTAACGTCATTCATAGGCAGAAGGCGTTTGGAAGCTGTTCGGTCACTATATCTTTATATGGCTGATGGCAGCATCACGGACGTAAGTGTCGGCATGAAACCGAACTACGTCTGGGTCCGCAACGTCTGCCGTAAAATAGGCAATATAAACTGGCAGGGGTTCAGCCAACGATAAGGTTGTGGTTTTGCCGCTGGCCAGTACCGCATCGATTTGTTTCTGGTCACTTGATCCCGCAAGCAAAGTCGATGCAAATGCCAACGCGTTACCCACCCTTATACAGCCGTGGCTAAAAGCCCTCGCTGGCTTATTGAACGATGCCTGTTCGGGGGTGTCATGAAGATAAATAGTGTAGTCATTTGGCATAACCAGCTTCATCAATCCCAAAGCGTTTTTTCGCCCCGGTCGTTGACGAAACGTGCCGTCGCTCCACACATAACCCCGTCTTTTTGCCTCAGCCGGATTTTTGCGGGTCAGTGCTCCAACGCTTTCAGCCACTATGCTTTTAGGTATGTTCCACCACGGATTATAATTGACGCCTGTCCCTATCGATGCCAAAAACGCGTGGATTGGTCGGCAAAAACTCAATTATCGGGATATCGGTCAGCGGGAAAGTCTGCGTCATCTCATCAGCGGCAATGTTGACCAGCCATTCTTGGACG
>JANPAM010000272.1:0-2854 GCA_031429915.1 Sphingomonadales bacterium
ATTGCTATCGTTCCTTAAAGGTCGATGAGGATTCGCGTTGGATCCTCGATCGCTTCCTTGATTGTCTTCAGCGCGGTGACGGCTTCGCGGCCGTCGATCAGGCGGTGGTCGTAGCTGAGTGCGAGATACATCATCGGGCGAATAACGATTTCGCCGTTTCGCACCACTGGCCGGTCCTCGATTCGGTGAAGGCCAAGCACGGCTGACTGCGGCGGGTTGATGATCGGGGTGGACATAAGCCCGCCGAACACGCCGCCGTTGGAAATGGTGAAGGTACCACCAGCCATGTCTTCCGTCGTCAATGTGCCAGCCTTCGCCCGAGCGCCGAAATCGCCGATGGTTTTTTCAATGTCGGCGAAGGACAATTTGTCGGCGTTACGAACGACCGGCACGACAAGGCCATTAGGCGCACTGACCGCGACCGATACGTCGAGGTAATTGTGATAAACGATTTCGTCGCCGTCGATCTGCGCGTTGACCGATGGAATGTCGTGAACAGCCAGCGCCACCGCTTTGGTGAAGAAGCTCATGAAGCCAAGTTTTACGCCGTGCTTCTTCTCGAACAGTTCCTTGTACTTCTCGCGGGCCGCGATCACTTCGCTCATGTCGCAGTCGTTGAAAGTGGTAAGGAGCGCCGCTGTTTCCTGCGCTGACTTCAGCCGCTTGGCAACGGTCTGGCGAAGGCGGGTCATGCGAACTCGCTCCTCCTGACGGTCAGCAACCGCTGGGGCAGCATCCGATGCGGCGGCTGGAGCAGCAGCGGCAGGCGCACCCTTGGCGGCGGCTACTACGTCTTCTTTGGTCAGGCGGCCATCCTTGCCCGTGCCTTTAATCTTCGATGGGTCGATACCGAGTTCGAGCACAAGTCGACGAACCGATGGCGACAGCGGCAAGTCGGAATTTTCAACGGGTGCGGCAACTGGGGCAGGGGCTGGCGCAGTTGCAACGGGCTGAGGTGCGGCAGCAGCAACGGCTGGTGGGGGGGGCGCAGGAGCGCCTGAACCCGCCTCGATGCTCGCAATCACCGCACCGACATTTACTGTGGCACCTTCCTCGACAACATACGCACCCATCAAACCAGCAACCGGCGAGGGAACCTCAATCGCGACCTTGTCGGTCTCAAGGCTGGCTATGGGTTCATCAACAGCAACCGCTTCGCCCGGCTTCTTCAGCCATTGACCCAATGTCGCTTCGGTGATGGATTCGCCCAATACGGGGACTTTGACTTCGGTACTCATGTCTTCTTCCTTACGAGGACGGCGGCGTTATGGGTTTGGTGCCGCCCGTGCGCTGACGGCGGAGTTCGTCGCGCATCTTATGGCCAAGCGCATCGGCAACCAAAGCTGCCTGCTCGGCCTGATGGCGTTTCGCTAGACCCGTTGCGGTGGCGGCGGCAGCTCTGCGCCCGGCATAACGGGCGCGGATCGGCTTGGTTTTCGCGTCTGCCAAACACTCCTCGATAAACGGATCGACAAATGACCATCCGCCCGCGTTTTTTGGCTCTTCCTGAGCCCAGACGACTTCTTCGAGATTGGTCATTCGCTTCAGACGGGCCACCAACGGCTCGCCGGGGAATGGATAGAGCTGCTCCAGACGGACAATAGACGTGTCGGTGTCGCCAGCCGCGTTGCGTGCCTCGATCAGGTCGTAAGCTACCTTGCCTGAGCACAACACTAACCGTTTCACATGCGAATCGGCTGGCGCTTCGGGGTCGGACAATATCCGCATGAAGTGGCTGTTATCGAGGAAGTCAGTAGCTTTCGACACCGCCATTTTGTGGCGAAGCAATGACTTCGGCGTCATGATGACTAACGGCTTGCGAAACGGTCGCGCCATCTGGCGGCGCAACAAGTGGAAATAATTGGCCGGCGTGGTGCAGTTGGCAACCTGGATATTATCTTCGGCGCAGAGTTGCAAAAACCGTTCGAGCCGCGCCGAACTATGCTCGGGGCCTTGCCCTTCATAGCCGTGCGGCAATAGCATCACTAAGCCATTGGCGCGGAGCCACTTGGCCTCGCCTGCCGCGATGAATTGGTCGATCATGACCTGAGCACCGTTGACGAAATCGCCGAACTGCGCTTCCCATAACACCAATGTTTTAGGTTCGGCCCCGGCATAGCCATATTCAAAACCGAGCACGCCGAATTCCGACAAGGTGCTGTCCAGAACCTCGAACCGACCGTGCGGCATTGTCGACAACGGAACATATTTTTCTTCGGTGCCTTGATCGACCCAGACGGCGTGGCGCTGGCTGAATGTGCCGCGACCCGAATCCTGACCTGACAGTCTGACACCATAGCCTTCGGAGAGCAATGACCCGAACGCCAACGCTTCGCCGGTTGCCCAGTCGAAATTTTCGGCATTTGTAAACATCGCCTTTTTGGCTTCGAGAACGCGGCCGAGCGTCGGATGTATGTTCAGCCCCTCCGGCACCGTAGTCAACGTGCGGCCAAGGCTATCAAACAGCTTTTTCGACACGCCGGTCTCGACATTGCGTCGAGCGCTTTCGGGGTCGGCTGGCTTGGACAGCCCAGACCAGCGGCCACCGAACCAGTCGGCCTCATTCGCTTTGTAATCGGCAGCGCCTGCAAATTCCTGTTCGAGTTGGGCCACAAACCGAGTGATATGCTCATTCGCCCAATTGCTGTCGATTACCCCGTTTTCGGTGAGGCGTTTAGCATATATTTCGCCGACCCCGGGATGCGTCTTGATGACCTTATACATCAACGGCTGGGTAAAGCTCGGCTCGTCCCCTTCGTTATGCCCGAAGCGGCGGTAGCACCACATATCGATAACGATGTCGCGGTGGAATGTCTGGCGGAATTCGATCGCGATTTTGCAGGCGAAGGTCACC
>JANPAM010000273.1:0-1524 GCA_031429915.1 Sphingomonadales bacterium
CTGACCCTAAGGCAACCGATCCGCGAGCGCGACGTGCCTTGCCATTGGTTAGAGACTGGGTGGAGCAGTGCTGCGATAATGAGGACAGACCGGGCGTAACAATCGCAGTGGATGCCGAGGCCAAACAAATGCCCGATGTCAACATCAGCACCGCCGAGCAATTGATGAGCGGTACGAATAACCGCCCCGAGGCTGCTGCCTTCATCGTTGCCGAACGGGAAAAGGGCGGACCCTATAAGGACCCGCTCAATTTCGCTCAGCGTGTGGGGGGAAGCGTGACGGTGGACTTCGGCTATTCATCAGTCCGCATCGGCGACACGACGATCATCGCACGCGGCACCAATCCAAAATCTCTGGGGTTCAAAACCATTGCGGGCAGCGGCGTAGTCGAACTCTACGGAAAACCCTTTCCTTACGTGGGCCATGTCACCTTGCTGAAGTGAACCTGTACCTCCCAACATCATCACTTCAGCTTATGATGCTGGCCCGCAGAGTAGAGGCCGCAGTATCGCACCGGGGGTGGACGCGACCCTGCCCCCGGTGCCTAATCCCGGTCAAAAGCAAACGGCGTCATTCCGCGTTCGCGTTCGTTGAACACCAGCACTCTACCCGCTGGCGGGGCGCTTCTTTGCGGGCATTCGGGGCGGGTGCACGCCGGGCAGCCAAGGCCAATCGGGGTTGCCGCACCGCTGGTAAGGTCGATGCCTCTGGCCGCGGCGAGCGGGACGGCAAGTTTTGCCTCAAGCCCCAAACAAATAGCGAACTCGGCGTTGACCGCGCCCGACATGCCTGCCTGCGGGTGAACGGTGCGCGATAATGTGAACCAGCGGGTTTGATCTTCGAGTTCGACCAGATGCGGGATGAGCTGGCCGGGGCGGTCGAAGGCGTTGTGGACGTTCCATAAGGGGCAACGGCGGTCGCTCTCGACAAGTGGCGAGCCGCTGGCCCCGGCGAAACGTTTGCTCGAGTGGCCGGCATGATCGAGGCGAAGCATGAAAAATGGCAAACCACGGTGCCCTACTCGCTGCAATGTGGTCAGGCGGTGGGCGACTTGCTCAAAGCCTGCACCAAAGCGGCGTTGGAGCAAGATTATGTCATAGCCGGTGGACTCACAGGCACGCAGAAACCGGGCGTAGGGCATCATTACGGCGGCGGCGAAATAGCTGGTCAGGTGACGGCGGTAGAGGCGTTCTCCTGCGCGGTCGGTGAAGGTTGCGCCGCTGACTAGCGCATCGATCTCGGGTTTGGCTTCGATCTGAGCAAGCTGGAACGCGGCGGCGAAGGTGCGGCTGGCGGAATCGAGCAGTTCCGAAATTTGGAGCTGGCGCGCGTGTAGGTCGAGGCGGCGGAGGCGGTCCGGCATAACGTCGACTGGCAGGATTCGGATGCTGAGCTGGTGTTTGACTCGGAGCCGTTCGGTGATGGCTGCGTAAAGATCGTTGCTTGCGATGCGGAGTTCGTCGGACAGCGTTTCGGCCTGTACGTCCAGATCGGCGAAGTGGTTTCGCCAGCGCTCGATTTCGC
>JANPAM010000274.1:0-2500 GCA_031429915.1 Sphingomonadales bacterium
CACCAGCCGCGATGAGTAGAAACGGTCGGCCGCCCCAGTGACGGTAAAATAGAAAAATTGCGGGTCGATTTTGCGGAACTTGCCTGCCTTGATGCCTTCGTTAATCAGGTCGTCATAGGCCTTGGCAATCGGCCGCAGATATAGGTCAGCGATGCGCGCAGCTTCTGCCGGCGCGCTGTCGCGGACCGTCCGCATGAGCAGGCGGTTCAAATAAGGAAAGGCATAATAGGTGTCGATGACCTTGCCGATATGCAGCCGCAGTTTCTCTTCGGGCAACATATCCTTCGCCACCAGCGCCTCAAGGCTGTGGACGATATTGCCCATATCGCGGTCGAGCAGCGCAAGCATCAGGCCGTTTTTGTTGCCGAAATAATATTTGACCAGCGCGCTGTTGAGCCCCGCGCGTAGCGACAGTTCGGAAAGTGACAGATCGATGGTGTCGCCATCGCGCATGATCTGGCTTGCGGCTTCGATCAGCTGATCGCGGGCGTTCGCATTTTCAGGTAGCTCGCCTACAATTTTCGGTACGGTCGTCGCCATTGTCGTCCCCTTTTCCCGCCCCTTGTTCTTGGCGTCACCTATAAACAGGTTCGTCCCACCAAGGAAAGAAGTCAGGCAAATCTGTGGATACTTTGTCCGGATAAATGGGGGCACGTTTTTCGAGGAAGCTGGCTATCCCTTCCTTCGCATCGCCCGAGCGCGAACGGCGATAGATGGCGCGGCTGTCGATTCGGTGTGCGCCCATCGGGTGGTCTTCGGCTGACAATCGCCAAAGCATCGCGCGGGTCATCGCGACCGCGACCGGTGAAGTGTTGTCGGCGATCTCGCGTGCCAGCTTTTGTGCTTCGCCAAGCAAATCAGCGGGGGCGTGAACCGAACGTACGAGTCCTCCAGCCAGTGCCTCAGCCGCATCAAAAACCCGACCGGTCATGCACCATTCCAACGCTTGGCTGATACCAACGATCTTGGGAAGGAACCACGAAGACGCCGCCTCGGGCACGATGCCGCGCCGGGCAAAGACAAAGCCGAAGCGGGCGGCATCGCTGGCGAGGCGAATATCCATCGCCAGTTGCATGGTGGCACCAATACCGACCGCCGCGCCGTTGACAGCCGCAATAACTGGCTTTGTGCACTGAAAAATTCGCAATGTGAGCCGCCCGCCCGAGTCGCGGACCCGTTCGTCGGATAGTTCCTCAACCGCCGAACCGCTGGCAAAAACCTGCCCGCCGCTGTCCGGCGTCAGGTCAGCCCCGGCACAAAATGCACGGTCGCCAGAGCCCGTGACGATAACCGCACGGACTTCGTCATCGGCATCAACCCTATCGAACGCCGAGCACATTTCCTCCATCATCACGTTTGTGAACGCGTTCATTTTTTCGGGACGATTAAGTGTAATCGTCGCTACACCATTTGCGACGTCATATAATATCTGGGTGAAGTCGCCGCTCACGACTTAGCGCGGAGCCATCCGGATTGCGCCGTCGAGGCGGACATCCTCGCCATTGAAATAGCCGTTTTCGATCATGGTGAGCGCAAGCCCTGCATATTCCGCCGGATTGCCCAGACGTTTGGGGAAAGGAACCGATGCTGCCAGCGCATCCTTCACCGCAGGCGGAGCGCCGAGCATCAGCGGGGTTTCGAATATGCCCGGCAGGATGGTGTTGACCCGGATGCCTTCGCTCATCAAATCGCGAGCGATGGGCAATGTCATTCCAATAACGCCAGCTTTCGACGCCGCGTAGGCGACCTGTCCCATCTGGCCGTCTTCACCCGCAACCGACGCGGTGTTTACGATGGCACCGCGCTCGCCGTCTTCATTTTGCGGATCGAGCGTCATCATGCCCGCAGCCGAAAGCGATATGCACCGGAAGGTGCCAACGAGGTTGATCTGGATCAGCCAGTTGAATGCGTCTGCCGGATAATGCTTGATCGATCCGTCGGTTTTCGACCGGCTTGCGGTCTTCATCGCGGCACCGGTTCCGGCGCAGTTTACGAGGATTCGTTCCTGACCGTTCGCCGCACGCGCCTTTACAAAACCGGCAATCACGCTTTCGTCGCTGGTCACATTGACCTCACAGAACACGCCGCCAAGTTCGGCTGCGATGGCCTCGCCTTTTTCAACCTGAAGATCGAAGATTGCGACCTTCACGCCTTTGGCGGCAAGCGCGCGTGCCGTTGCTGCGCCAAGTCCCGATGCGCCGCCGGTAACGACGGCTGATATGGTTGAGTCCAGTTTCATACTTTTGCTCTCCGTTTGCCTCCCCCGTCATGCTGAACTTGTTTCAGCATCCATTTATCAGCTTAGACTGCCGTTTTTGCGGCGCGATGGACCCTGAAACAAGTTCAGGGTGACGGTAGTGGATAGTTGTTGGTTATACTCTTTCAATAATCGTTACGTTGGCCTGACCGCCGCCTTCACACATCGTCTGGAGGCCATATTTGCCGCCCTTGGTCTCAAGCGCTTTGAGCAGCGTCGCCATCAGCTTCGTTCCCGAAGCGC
>JANPAM010000275.1:0-5326 GCA_031429915.1 Sphingomonadales bacterium
TCGGTCGTTTGTGTTTTCGGCTTAGCATCGCCGTGATCTTCACCACCACACTCGCCGCGGCGTTGGTGGCGCTTGGTCCGGACCTGTCTGATATTGCGTGGCGGGTGATTTGCGCTGGCGAAGCGATGCCTGATGCCGAGCGTGAAATGGCATGGCCGGTTCGTTCGGGAAAACTGGTGCTCCGGATCGCGCTGGATAGGCTGGCGGGTTTTTACAGAGTGCCGGGGTGAGATGGATGCTAGTTCGCTCCCCTCCCGTAAGCGGGAAAGGGACAAATTTACCCAGCCATCTTTTCAACCAGCATTGCCAGCTCCAACCACCGTTCTTCCGCCGCATCCTTTTCAGCACGAAGGCGTTCGGTTGCGGCCATCAACTCGGCAAACCGCTCGGGCTTGCGCGTATACAGCGTCGCGTCCGCCATTTCGGCTTCGGCAGCTGCGACCTCAATATCAATTTCGGCAATCCGCTTTGGCAATAGGTCATAATCACGCTGGTCCTTGTAGGACAGTTTCACAGCACGAGCCGGCGCTTTTGGTGTTTCGGGATCTGTGCAATCCACTATCAACTTAGGCTCATTTCTGCGCGTTTGAGGTGTGTTACGCGGGTCGCGTTTCGCCACCCAATCGGCATAGCCACCAGCGATGATATCGACCTTGCCCGACCCATCAAGACCAAGCGTCAGCGTCACCGTTCGGTCGAGGAAATCGCGGTCATGGCTGACGATCAGCACGGTGCCATCATAATCGGAGATAACCTCTTGCAGCAGGTCGAGCGTTTCAAGATCGAGATCGTTGGTCGGCTCGTCGAGCACCAGCAAATTGGCCTCACGCGCAAATTCGCGTGCCAGCAATATCCGCGAGCGCTCGCCACCGGACAAGGTCGCAATCTTTGCGTCGATCAAAGCCGGATCGAACAAGAAATCCTTCAAATAGCCTTGCACATGTTTTTTGACACCGCGAACCATGATCCAATCGCCGCCATCGGCAATTACATCGCGAACCTTTTTGTCGCCCTCGAGCAACTTGCGCTGCTGGTCGATAACGATGCCGGTCAACGTATTGGCCAGCGTGATCTTGCCGCTGTCGGGTTGACTTTCGCCGGTCAGCATCCGGATCAGCGTGGTCTTGCCAGTACCGTTAGCGCCGACAATACCAATCCGGTCGCCGCGCTGGATGCGCAAGGTGAAGTCCTTGATGATTACTCGATCAGCTACACAGTCCCCGTTCGTGTCGAGCGAAGACGAGACACCGTGAGGTTGCGCGCCACCGATAGGCCTCTCGTCTTCGCTCGAGGCGAACGGCGAGGAGGGGAAAGATTTACACACATTCTCGGCATTAATAACGGTCTTGGTTTTGCTGTCGTCGTTCGATGCCGAAAGCTTCGCGGTCCCTTGCGGCCCCATCATCGCGGCACGTGCAGCCCGCATTTCCCACAGTTTCGCCAGCCGTCCCTGATTGCGCTTGCGCCGCGCAGTCACGCCGCGTTCGAGCCAGTGCGCCTCGATCTTCAACTTTGCGTCCATCCGGTCGGCGTTGCGCGCGTCCTCGGCATAAACCCGCTCGGTCCAGGCATCATAGCCGCCAAAGCCAATCTCGCTCCGCCGAAGCAGACCCCTATCGAGCCAGAAAGTCTGTTTGGTAAGCCTCGTCAAAAACGTCCGGTCATGGCTGATGACCATGAACGCACCCTTGTAGCGCATCAGCCATTCTTCGAGCCATTCGATGGCGGCGAGGTCCAGATGATTAGTGGGCTCGTCCAACAACAACAAATCGGGTTCGCTCGCCAGCGCGCGGCAGATCGCGGCGCGGCGGCGTTCGCCTCCCGACGCGGTCGCCGCCTCGCGGCTCAAGTCGATGCCAAGCTGGTCTGCGATTGCGCTGACCTCATGCTCTGCAGGCCCGCGCTCGCCGTGTACCGCGTAATCGAGCAATGTCGCGAACGGTTTGAAATCGGGATCTTGCTCAAGCATCACAATATTGGTGCCGGGAACGACGACTCGATTGCCTTTGTCGGCCTCGATTGCGCCCGAAACCAGCTTCATCAGCGTAGTTTTGCCAGCCCCGTTGCGCCCGATCAACGCCAGCCGATCACGCGCACCGATGAAAAGGTCGATGTCTTGAAAGAGCCAGCCGCCGCCCTGCTGAAGCGCGAGTTTCTCGTAAGCAAAGATTGGGGGTTGGGACATGGTCTGGGGCGGATAGGGGGCGGGCGATTGCAATGCAACCTTAGCGACACCGTCATCCTGAACTTGTTTCAGGGTCTATCATTCCCCATAGACCGGAGCTTGTTGGACAAATGGACCCTGAAACGAGTTCAGGGTGACGGTGTTGGAGAACGCAAGCGGTGCGCACTATCTATCTCAACGGCCACTACATCCCCGAAACTGAAGGCAGGGTTTCAGTCTTCGACCGGGGGTTCCTCTTTTCAGACTCGGTGTACGAGGTCGTGTCGGTACTCGATGGCAAGCTGGTCGATTTAGACGGCCACGGCCGCCGCTTGGCTCGGTCGCTTGGCGAACTTGGGATCGAAGGCGCGCCCGACGCCGCCGAATGGCTGCCTATCTGCCGCGAACTTGTCAGCCGTAACGCCGTTGAAGAAGGCATGATCTACTGGCAAGTTACGCGCGGTGCTCCCGCGGACCGCGATTTCGTCTTTCCGCCTGCCGACACTTCGCCGACCATATTAGCCTTCACGCAAAGCCGTTCGCTGGTCGATACCCTGTCCGCCAAAAGCGGGATCAAGGTTATCACCTTGCCCGACCTGCGCTGGGGCAGGGCGGATATTAAGACCACGCAATTGCTTTACGCTTCGCTGATGAAGAACGAGGCAATTGCTCAAGGTGCCGATGATGCGTGGATGACCCGCGACGGCTTCGTCACCGAAGGAACCGCGCAAAACGCGCATATCGTGACAGCCGGCGGTGTGCTCGTGACTCACCCGCTCACCCGCGACATCTTGCACGGAATAACGCGGGCGGCTGTGCTGCCCTTGGTGTCGTTCGCAATTGAGGAGCGGGTGTTCACGGTCGAGGAAGCGGAAAATGCAGCCGAAGCATTTGTCTCATCTGCATCGGGCTTTGTTATGCCGGTTGTGTCTATCAACGGCAAGTCGGTGGGCAATGGCACGCCGGGGCCGATCACCAAATCTCTGCGCGCTTCCTATATCGAATGGGCGCGTTCCACCGGGATATAGACGGAACTATCCCGTTCATTCTGCGTTATATTTTGGTCATGCACTGGCGCAAGCCGAAGCCATTTCAAAGGGAGAAGGCCAATGAAAAATATGTTACTTTACGCCGCCGCATCGCTTGCGGCATTCGCGCCATCGACGGCGTTCGCAGCCGAAATCCATATCGAGGCGAAAAATCCGGTCGTTGAACTGTCAGTGGTCGAGGTTATCGAAAGCACGCCCGACACAGCTACATTTTCAACCGGCGTTGACACAAGCGCACCAACTGCATCAGCGGCACTTCGTCAAAATTCAGCCGAGGTCGCCAAGGTGATTGCGCAATTGCAGAAGCTCGGGATTGCCGAACGCGATATACAGACAAGCGGAATCAATCTGAACGCCGAATATGATTATATTCAGGCGACTCAGCAAAACCGGTTCAAGGGCTACCGCGTGTCGAACCAGGTGCAGGTGAAAATCCGCGACATCGCAAAACTCGGAACGATCATGGATTCGGTCGTCGCATCGGGTGCAACCAACATAAACGGGCCGTATTTTTCTATCGATAACGACAGTGAAGTTAAAAAGTCAGCACGCGCACGCGCTCTGGCTAACGGCAAGGCGCAAGCTGAAATTTATGCAAAAGCGAACGGCTATGACTCGGTACGACTACTATCGGTTGCCGAAGGCATCAGCGGGCGCTCACCCGGTCCGCAACCAATGATGAAAACATTCGACGTAGCCGAACAGGCGGCGTCTGTTCCAATCGCGCCCGGCCAGATCGGCACCTCGGTAGTGCTGTCGCTGCAATATGAAATGGTTCGGTGATCCTTACCGAAAAGTTTATACGCCATTCAGTTTGGGTTCAATGCTAGCGCGGTAACACGACGAATGTTCCAGAAATTGCTTGTCATCGCAGCGTTGACCGCTGCACCGCTCCTTACCGCCGCCCCCGTCGAAGCCCGACGGGGGGAGCAGGCTGATGCCCGTGAAGATGCCCAAGCAGGGAAGGTAAAAAAGCTTCGTGAAATCGAAGGATCGGTGATCCCACGGATGCGCGGAATGCAATATCTCGGGCCTGAATACGATCCTGGCCCGCAGGTATACCGGCTGAAGTTCCTTGACGGAGATCGAGTCATTTTCGTCGACGTCGATGCCCGAACTGGCGGCATATTGCGCCAGCGTTGATAGCGTTTTGCGCGAGCTTGGTTAATCTGCTAGCCCTCAACAGTACGAAATTTTGCATTTGAAGGGCAGTATATGCGCATCCTGATCGTTGAAGACGAACCTACGCTTGGCCAGCAGCTGAAATCGACCTTGGAGGGTGCGGGTTATGCAGTCGATCTGTCGGTCGATGGCGAAGATGGCCACTATATGGGATCGACCGAAAATTACGACGCGGTGATACTCGACCTTGGTTTGCCCGAAATCGACGGGCTGACGGTGCTCGACCGCTGGCGCAAGGAGGGCCGGAAGTTTCCGGTACTGGTTCTGACTGCGCGCGATAGCTGGTCGGACAAGGTTGCCGGGCTTGATGCCGGCGCCGATGATTATCTCGCCAAGCCGTTCCAGACCGAGGAATTGATTGCCAGACTGCGCGCGCTGATCCGCCGTGCATCGGGTAATGCGTCGAGCGAATTGACGGTGGGCGAGGTTCGGCTAGACACGCGTTCGGGCCGCGTTACTCTGGCTGGCCAGCCGGTTAAGCTGACCGCTCAGGAATATAAGTTGCTGTCGTACTTAATGCATCACAAGGGCAAGGTCGTATCGCGCACCGAACTGATCGAGCATATTTACGATCAGGATTTCGACCGTGATTCGAACACGATAGAAGTGTTCGTCACTCGAATCCGCAAAAAGCTTGGTCAGGAAGTGATCTCGACCATTCGCGGCCTTGGTTACAGCCTTGAGGAACCCGTCAACTGAACCAGCCTGCCGTCATCGATGCGGTGGCGGCCTCGCCGGTAGGCGCAGGTAAACCGCTGCAAAGCACAGGGTCGCTTAGCAGGCGAATGATCGTCACGGCGGCCGCGTGGATCACGATATTGCTGATCGGTGGCGGCATTGCGCTTGACCGAGTGCTCGCCAGTTCGATTGAGCGCAATTTCGATGATCAGCTCGAATATGTGCTGACTGCAATGATTGCCTCGGCCGAAAT
>JANPAM010000276.1:0-7415 GCA_031429915.1 Sphingomonadales bacterium
CGACTCGCTTGATCGCCAGCCCTTGGCATGAGCATAATCGAGCACCGCACAGATGCGGTTGCGTACCTGTCGCGCCGTTTCGGGAATCTCCTGCCAGATAGGGCTAAGAGTGTTGATTATGTCAGCCGCCGTTATTGCGCCCGTCGTTTCGTTTCCGAGTTTGGGGAAAGCGTAATTTTCAAGGGCCGCAAGCCATTGGCGCGCGTAAGTCTTGCTTTTCCAGCCACCTTCATTCTCGGCATGATATTGGATTGCGGCTTCCCGGAATGTCACTTTGGCAGAGGTGGCGTCTTTGCGTTCCGCCAATATGTCACGCCGTTCAACCTTTATAGCCATTCGTAATTCGCGCACCTTATCCCGCGCCATTGCCAGCGTGATCAACTTCGCACTGCCCAGCCCTATATCCTTGCGCTTGCCGTCATGCTGGAGTCGCAAAACCCAGCTTGCCGCGCCCTTCCCTGTCACTTTCAGCAACAGCCCGTCGCCATCCTGATAGGTTCCGGGAATCGTAAGTGCCGTCTTTACCGATATTGCCGTCAGCTTGCCCATTTAGCTTCCCCACAATTTTCCGACCGAATCTGAATTGTCAAAGTGTGGGGAACGCAATTCCTGCCCCACACTTTTCCCACACTTGCCCCTGGCTGCATGCAAACAACAACGGACGGGTGCGGACAATATTAGTGGTTATAGCCCAGGTTTTGCTGGACTTCTACAGCTTTTCACGAACATCGGTGAATAAGAAATTGGTGGACAGGGCTGGATTCGAACCAGCGTACGGAAAACCGGGCAGATTTACAGTCTGCTGCCTTTAACCACTCGGCCACCTGTCCACACTTTGCGGGGCAATATGCCGAGGCATAAGGGCCGGTCCCGCTAAGGAAGCAGCGCAATGGCGAAACGGCTCTTGCCTGTCAATGCCTCAAGTGGGAAAGGGGCCAATCACAGAAAATAACCGAAGTTAGAGCAGCTGCAATGTCATCCCACAAAAGCCAACGTCGCCGCGGTCAAGCCGTTGTCAGCGGCAACCCGAAATTCTATGGCCGTCACGCGGTTTATGCTGCGCTCGATAATCCCGAGCGGAAGCTGATCAAATTATGGGGCACACGCGAGGAATTGGGCAAGATCGTCGTTCCCGAAGGCCTGAGCGTCCAGTTTGCCGAGGTCGCCGATCTGGCGCGTTATGTGCCCAAGGACGCGCCGCATCAGGGGCTGGTGCTTGAAGTTGCGGCGCTTGAAGATGTGTGGCTCACCGATGCGCTGGCGGTTGACGCCGATGACATGCGGCCACTGCTGATCCTCGACCAGATTACCGATCCGCAGAATGTCGGCGCGATATTCCGCACCGCTGCCGCCTTCGGTGCGGTGGCCGTCATTACTCAGGACCGCCATGCGCCGCCAGAATCGGGTTCGCTTGCCAAGGCCGCATCGGGCGCGCTTGAGATCACCCCGTGGGTGCGCGTGGTAAATCTGGCGCGCGCGCTGGAGGAAATTGCTGAAGCCGGATATTGGCGCATCGGACTTTCGGGCCATGCCAAAGTGACGCTTGCTGACGCGCTGACACCTGGGCGAAACGCGCTTGTGCTTGGGGCAGAAGGCGACGGGATGCGCCGCAATATCGAGGAGCATTGCGATGCTCTGGCAAAGCTGCCAATCAGTGAACGAATGGAGTCGTTAAACGTCTCCAATGCCGCGGCAGTTGCGCTGTACGCGGCGACGGTGGGGGCCGGATAGATCGACTTTGGGGGCATGATGAGAGCATTTGGATCACGCAAGTGGGCGGCTATCGGGATAGCGGTCATGGCTCCGTTCTCGCTCAGCGCATGCCTGATCCTGCCTGGGGAATTTACCTCCGAAATGATGGTGCGCCAATCCGGTGATTTCAGTTTTTCGTATAAAGGCCAGATTCAGCTCATAGGGCTGGCGAACTTACTGAACAGCGAAGGCGTTGGCGAAACCGGAGCGAGTGAATTCAAGGCGACATGCTGGGTCGAATCTTCGGATAGCGAAAGCACAAACGAAGCAGTCGTCGATACTGCCAGTTTGAAAACAAATTACGCCGTGATGCGGGTTACGTACTTGGCGTTGCAATCCGCTGACGAGGCGGCGGACGCGGCAGCGGGCGAAGCTGCCGCAGCCGCTGGCAACGATTGGCAAACGACGGCCGAACGCGAATGTACGGCCGAAGAAGTGGCCACGCAAAAAAAGGAGTGGGATGACCAGCAGGCTGCATCCAAAAAACGTAACGACGAGCAAAAGAAAATGGCGACAATGATGCTTGGCGGGATTGACCCGAAAGACCCCAAGACCATCGCCCGCTTCACCAAGGAAGTCGAGCGCTTGGCGGCTTGGCATAAGGTAGAGCATATCGGCAACGGCGTGTTTATGATCGATTATAGCACCAAGGGCAGACTTGCCGATGATTTCGCATTCCCTGTCATTCCGCGCTATTCCGTAGGCGAACCGATGATCCATATCACCCGTTGGGACAACGGGCGGTTGAGAGTTGAGGCACCCGCGTTCAAAACCGATCCAGAAATGTCGATGATTGGAATGGCCGGTGCGGGCAGCCTTGCCGGATTGATGGGGAGCTCCCGCAGCGGCGATAAAATGCCCGAACCGCTGGTTATCAAGGGAACATTCACCCTCTCCACCGACGCACCGATATTGGCGAACAACACTGAGGACGGGCCAGAAAAAATGGCGGGAATGGACGTACTACGTTGGGAAGTCGGGCCTGCAACATATGGTGCGCCGATGGCGTTACTGAAGATGGTGCAATAATGGGGCTAACTGCTGAACAGTTAAAATCGTCGCTTGATGCAATCGCCGCGATTGAACCGCGATTTGCCGATGCGATTGCCGAAACCGGCTATCCAGAACCGCGCCTTCGCGACCCCGGCTATGCATCATTGCTGCGCACGATTGTTGGCCAGCAGGTGAGTGTCGCCGCCGCAGCTTCGGTGTATAACAAGCTTGAGACGTTGCTCGGCGAAGGCTGTGCGCCGGAGAAGCTTGTCGCGCAGGATTTCGACTCGCTCCGTGCGTGTGGGCTAAGCCGCCAGAAGCAGGGCTATGCGCGGTCGCTTGCCGAACTTGTTATGACTGGCGCGTTGCCGTTGGATGCTTTGCCTGCTGATGACGAAGAAGCGATTGCCTATCTTACGCGGGTTAAGGGCATCGGTCGTTGGTCTGCCGAAATTTACCTGCTTTTTGCGGAAGGGCGGACCGACATCTGGCCTGCAGGCGACCTCGCTGTTCAGGAAGGCGTTGGGCGATTGCTAAAACTGGAAGCGCGTCCGTCTGAAAAAGAGATCCGCGTAATCGCGGAGAAATGGCGTCCGCATCGGGGCGCAGCGGCGATCTTCACGTGGCATATTTATGCAAAGGGCTTTCAGGCGATCTAAAGTTCCAGCCCCGGATTGAGTTTCATCACTTCGAGCAAAAAGCTTTTTGGCTTTCTGAAAAACTTGCTCTTCCGATCCACCTTCAAACCTAACAAAGCCGCTGCTTCCATTGCAAAATGAACGCAGTTGCGGCTGTTTAGGTTATAGCTTTTGCCCGGAATAGTTCGCCACTCTTCGACTAATGCCATGAGCTGCGCATACTTCGCATCAGTCAATTTCAACGTAAAATGCGCGTTGCTATCCGCGATATATTTCGCTTCTTTGCTTTCGATCATGCCTTTCACCGGACCCCACAATATTGCCGGTGTCGTGTTGACCGCAGTAAAGCCGTAATTGGTGTCGATCATCTCGCCAGTCGAATCGACAGTGCCTTTCAGCTTGACCAACGCGTGTGGAAAATGGTCGCCGAAATCGTGGCTGTAGAATGTCGCGGTCACCTCGGCACTGGCTGAAGTTGAACAGAGGCTGATAATCGCAGCGATGAGCAGTGTGAAATAGCGAAACATATTCACTCCATATCCGTCCCGGATTTATCCAGCCTTTACGACACTCGCAAGAAACAGTTGACGTTCACGTCAAATTGATGTCGCTGACACGCCTGTGAGTAGGAGAGTCGCCAGTATGGCCGGGGAAACAAAAAGCATTTTTATCACCGGCGCTGCGTCGGGACTTGGCCGCGAAGTTGCGCGCTATTTTGCGAATGTCGGTTGGTTTGTCGGATTGGCGGATGTCGATGTTGCCGGGCTGGCGGAGACGGCGAAGCTGTTGCCGCCCGGAATGGCGTCCGTACACAAACTCGACGTCACTGACCGAGCGCAATGGAAAATGGCGGTTGCGGAGTTCGCCAAGCATACCAGCGGCCATATGACGGTGCTGTTCAACAATGCGGGCATTGGCTCCGGCGGGCCGATTCAGGACATGACTGACGAAGACATCGACCGAATGATCGCTATCAACCTGACCGGCGTAATTAGCGGGACTCGCGCTTGCTTCGAACTGCTGAAAAATACACCCGATGCTTGCGTGCTTTACACCAGCTCGGCTGCCGGCATTTATGGCTCCGCTAATCTGAGCGTTTACAGCGCTACCAAATTCGCGGTTCGCGGCCTTGCCGAGGCGCATGATATCGAATGGCGTGGGTTAGGGATTAAATCACGCAGTCTGATGCCCGGCTTTATTGATACCAATATCATCGGCGCGGTTGTTCCCGGCAGCAATATGACGGGGAAGGACAGGCTTCAGTCGGCAGGTGTCGAAGTCAGTCCGGTTTCGATAATCGGCCCAGCGGCATGGGAAGCCATCCACGGCAATAAGGTGCACACCACGGTGAACAAGATGGCGAAACAACTGGCTTTCTCGGCGCGCTGGTTCCCGAACCGGTTGCGTAAGCAGCTTGGGTTGATGGAAGGAATTGGCGACGTGGTAGCGCCTACCCCGCAATAAGATCGATCTGCGTGGCTAAGTCGATATCGCGCTTCGACAGCCCACCCGCATCATGCGTGGTCAGCAAAATATCGACCCGGTTGTAGACGTTGAACCATTCAGGGTGATGGTCGGCTTTCTCAGCCAATATCGCCACATGCGTCATAAAGGCGAAGGCCGCGCCGAAATCTGCAAAGCGGACGGTGCGCCTGACCCCTTGGGCTTCCATGTCATAGGTCCAGAGCGGCAATGCGGCTAACGCCTGAATCCGTGCCGGGTCGTCCAATTTTGAAACCGTCATCGCACATTCCCGCTTTTGAAAATCATCCAAACATGCCTATGTCGCGCCATGTCACCGCGTCAAGCCATCACACCCTCGGTTTATTTGCAGAATGTCGCAATCATCCGTGGCAACCGGTTGGTTTTCGACGAACTTTCGTTCGAAGCAAAGGCAGCCGACATTATCTGGGTACGCGGAGCCAACGGCAGCGGCAAATCGACCTTGTTACGCTTAATCGCCGGGTTGTTGCCAGTCGCCAGCGGGCAAATGGCGGTCGCAGGCGCGGTTGCATTGGCCGACGAAAATCTGGCACTTGACCCCAACATGACCCTCGAAGCAGCGTTGGGTTTCTGGGCGAAGATGGACGGTGCCAAAGCCGATGCGCGCGAAAAAGCACTGACGGCGATGGACCTCGTGCCGCTCGCGGACATTCCCGTCCGCTATCTCTCGACCGGCCAGCGCAAACGCGCCAGCCTGTCTCGGTTGTTTGCGTCGCAAGCGCCAATCTGGCTGCTCGACGAACCCTATAATGGCCTCGACAGCGCAAATGCCACGCGGCTCGATGCGGCGCTTTTGAAACATGCTAGTACTGGTGGGATTGCTCTCGTCGCCGCGCACCAAGCGCCTTCGATCAATGTCGCACACAGCATATTGCTCGACCGGAAATCGGGGTTGGCATGACCGGAATTGTTTCTCTTATTGCCCGCGAGGTGCGCATCGCGTGGACTGGCGGCGGACTATGGTTGCCGGTAATTTTCTATATCGCAGTCGCCACACTTTTCCCGTTTGTCACTGGCCCCGACAAGGCGCTGCTGGCGCGCACCGGCGGGGGCATCTTGTGGATCGCGGCGTTGCTTGCAACATTGCTTCCGATCGAACGGCTGATCCTGCCAGACCGGCAATCGGGCGTGCTCGATCAATTGGCGGTGCGCGGATGGTCGGAAGAACTGATCGCCAGTTTTAAGATCGCCGGACATATCATCGCATTCGCTATGCCATTATTGCTGGCAACGGTCGTGGCGTCGGCGTTGATTGGATTGCCCGAAAACCAGTTGAAGACCTTACTCGTTGGCTTGGCACTCGCCCTTCCTGCACTCGCCGGACTTTCAGTGACGATAGCAGCGCTTACAGCAGGGCTAAGCGGCGCGGGCGCACTGGGCGGATTATTGCTGGTTCCGTTAGCTATCCCGATAGTGATATTTGGCGCTGGCACCCTCGCGGAAAGCCCCGGCAATGCGATGCAGTTACTGGCGGCCACGTCATTGGCAATCGCCGCGCTGTCGCCCTTTGCTGCGGGTGCGGCGCTTCGCGCCGGACGCGGCTAACTTATTCAGCCGCCATTTTCTGCGCATAGCCGCCAGCGATCATCCCCTCGACCATATCGAACAACTTTTCGGGATCTTGCGCTCGGAGCACCGGAATGTTGGCCTCCATCCCTTCGGCAATCACCATTTCGCGCGTGCCGTTGGCCACCGCCTCCCAAATCAGCCGAGCGACTTCATATGGATCGATACCGTTATCGATTGCCTTGTCGCTAGAACCCCGCACCGAGCCATCGGCGTTAAGCGCATTGCGCGATACGTTCGTTTTTACCGATCCGGGAGCGACCACAAGCACCTTAACGCCCTGCCCTGCGACTTCGCTCCGCAAGGCGTCGGCATAACCGACCAATCCGTGCTTGGCCGCGCAATACGCAGTGCGTAACGGGATCCCGGCTTTACCAGCAACGCTCGAAATCATCACCAACTGCCCTGCCCCGCGCGATATCAGGTGCGGCAACAACGCTTGGGTCAGGGCTATGGGCGCGAGTAAATCGACACCGATAATTCGCTCATAAACTTCAAAGGCCGTGTCGATGGCAAGAGAACGCTGGGATATTCCCGCGTTGTTGACCAGAACATCAATACCGCCCCGAAACGCATTCGCTGCCTCGACCTTCGCCGATAAACCGCTAAAATCCATCGTGTCGAAAGGCAAGATCAGACACCGTTCAGCAGCCCCGCTGTCATTGGCAACACGTTCGAGTTCGGCCACATTTCGACCCGACAAAACGGCGTTGCCCCCGTTTTTCACGAATGCCTTTGCCAGCGCTTCGCCAATCCCCGACGACGCGCCCGTAATCCATGCTGTTTTGCCCGTTTGATCAGTCATTGCTCTTCTCCAGTTTCGCTCGGCAAAACCACGCGCGCTTCGCTGATGTCAAGTTAATCTAGCTTGCACTTTATCGGTGGTGGCACCACATGAACGATATGCTGATAGAAACCGAACTGACGCCAAATCCGGCGACCATAAAATTCCTGCCCGGCCGC
>JANPAM010000277.1:0-4057 GCA_031429915.1 Sphingomonadales bacterium
CAGCGCATCGTCGGCAAGCTGCGCGACGAGATTGAACGCGACATGAAACTCATGGGCGTCCGATCCGTCTCGCAGCTTGATCGTTCTATGCTGCGCTGGCGCTAGGTTCGCCTGCTACTTCGCGCTTGGCACCCCAATCAATGGCGCGGGTTGCCCACATCACGACTGCCAGAGCTACGAAGAGCAACAGCGAACCGATGATCAGCGAATAAGCCTCAAGGTTCAGCAGCACGTAGAGCGTGGCATATAGCCCGACCAGCAATCCGCCGATAAACTTTGCCCGTTGCCAGCTTTTGAGGACTGCGGCGGAATAGGCCGTCAACAATCCGGTTACCGCGCCGCCCGCAATCAGATAGGCCCACGTAAAGCCAACAACTTCCGCAAAGGCGAGCAGCAGCACGAAGAACAGCACCAGCCCGGCACCCGTCAGCAGATACTCCGCCGCTGCAACTTTCGCACCAGCGACAACGTCGAACATAAGGAAGGCCAGGAAGGTAAAGCCGATGAACAGGAAGCCGTATTTCACCGAGCGGTCGACTTGGCTGTAAAGATCGACGGGTTCAATCAGCCCGATGGTGGCTGCCTGGCTTTGCCCGCCACCCGCAGACGGTGCGCTGACAGCCATCGTTTCCATGCTGTCATATCTAGTGATGTTGGCTTGTTCAGGCGGCGCAAGGTCGTCGGTCAGCACCAGCGCCTGTCCAAGTGCCAGATTGGTAACCGCGTGTCTCGACGTGAAACCCGATGATTTGACATCGCGCTTGGTAGGCAGGAAATCGCCAGCGAAGCTCGGGCTTGGCCATGACGACTTTACATCCCACTTGGTCTCGCCACCGCGTGGCACCATCGTCAGCGTCTTGTTGCCACGGATGGCGTAATTGTAAGTCACATTCAGCGGTGTCGTCGCATCCCACTCGACAAAGGTGAAAAAGCCCGAGCCGCCGGACGCCGCGAGCCCTTTGCCGGGCTGCAATTCCAGCGCGGTGCCGTTGACCACGACTTTGCTATCGGCCTGAAGCCCACGCGCATCGGATATGCCAAAGCGCAGTTCAGCGCCCGCGAGGTTGAGTGCATCGCGGGCAATGCCGTACCGCGCAAAATCGGCGGGTAACGCGAAACGCGCCGCGCCGCTATTTTCGGCGACGAACAGCACGCTCTCATAAATCGATTTTTTCTTACGGTCGGGCTTCAGATTGGTGGTCAGCGCGTTAGTTTCGGGCGATAGAAAAAGCTCCTTGGTCACCTTGACCGTTCGCGTCGTCTGGCGGCCATTTTCGTCCACCGTCTCGACGCTGTTCGCGGTATACGGAATGACCAGCACCGGTCCGACCACAACCTGAGGCCCGCCCCAGCCAGCCGAAATAGAGTTCTGCGCGACGTTCGATTGCTCCTGCCGGTCCCACACCAGCGCGTAAACCATCATCAAAGGGATGACGAGAGCAAGGCCGATGATGCCTGCAAGGAACAGTTTCCAGCCGGGACTTCGTTCGGTTGTCATGATGTGAATACCTCCTGTTTGACGCCAATCGTCGCTCTCGTCTGCCAGACATGCCCGTGATAAGCATGATAAAGATGTGAGGAATATGTGAAAAGCGTCGCGTAGTCACGATTTGGCTTGGCTTAAACGTTAGCCACTCCCACTTAAGTTACATGACTGCTTATTCCCTGCTCGATCTCGTCCCCGTCGTCGAAGGCGGCACTGTCGCCTCTGCACTTGCCAACGCTGCCGATCTTGCGGCTCATGCGGAAAGCCTCGGCTTCGCCCGTTACTGGGTCGCCGAACATCACGGGATGCGTGGTATTGCCAGTGCTGCAACCAGTGTCGTCATTGGCCATATCGCCGCCGCGACGAAAACTATTCGCGTTGGCTCGGGCGGTATTATGCTGCCCAATCATTCGCCTTTGGTCATCGCCGAACAGTTCGGCACCTTGGACGCCCTATACCCTGGGCGGATCGATCTGGGCCTCGGTCGCGCGCCCGGTAGCGACCAGCGAGTCGCCGCCGCAATCCGCCGAACACTCGACAGCGACCCCAACGCCTTCCCGCGCGACGTAATGGAACTGCAAAGCTACTTCGCCGATGACGGACAGACGGGTATCGTCGCGACACCCGGCGCGGGTGCGGACGTTCAACTCTACATATTGGGCAGCAGTCTTTACGGCGCGCAGGTCGCAGGCGCACTGGGCCTGCCCTTCGCCTTCGCCAGCCACTTCGCACCCGACATGCTCGACGAAGCGCTACACATTTACCGCAGCCATTTCAGACCCAGCGCCGCATTGGATGCGCCTTACGCAATGGCTGCATTCAACATCATCGCAGCGGAAACCGACGCAGAGGCTGAGTTTCTTGCCAGCTCGATGCAGCAAAGCTTTGTTTCGCTGCGCACAGGCAACCCCCGCCAAATGCCGCCGCCAGTCGAAGGCTACCGCGCGTCGCTGCCGCCGTCCCATGTCGCGATGCTGGACAACGTGCTGTCGGCGAGCGCGGTTGGTACGGTAGAGACGGTAAAAGCGAGCGTTGCCGCGTTTATTGAACGGACAAAGGCCGATGAGGTTATCGTGGCCTGCTCGGTGTTCGACCACGAAAAGCGCAAACAGAGTTTGGACATTGCGGTTGAGGCTTTTAGCAACCTCAACTAAAGTTTGCCGATGACGTCGAATGATGAAAACCATTCTAACGCACAATCGCACGTAAACCGCATTCCGGGCGTTACTTTGGATGACGCGGGTTATATCCACACAGCCTATGGCTCATACCATCCAGTCACCGGTGAAGGCTACACGTTCGACATACCTGAAGATTTGGCGTTCGAAATCTTGAAAGCGTTAATTCAAGACGGGATCGACAGCGGTCCGGCAAAACCATTCGATTTGGACACGTTTCTGGAAGAAATGAGATCGAAGGCCTAAGACATCACTTCCTCCTAACCCGTCGCCCCAGCGCAGGCTGGGGCATATCGCGTCTATCGGTTTACACAACCGGCCAAAGCGCTAATCTCAAAAGCGGGATAGGCTCCAGCCTACGCTGGCGCGACGTAGTTTGAGGAGAGTAAGTTGGCGAAGGGAGGTTACGTCTACATCATGGCAAGCGGGCCGCATGGCACGCTCTACATCGGCGTAACCGCAAATCTGCCCCGCCGGATTTGGGAACATAAGAACGACCTCGGCTCAATCCACTGCAAGGAAAATGGCTGCAAAACTCTAGTCTATTATGAAGTTTTCGACGATATCTAAGAAGCCATCCGCCGCGAAAAAGCCATGAAGGCTTGGAAGCGGCGATGGAAAACCGAACTGATCAGCCGCGCCAACCCCGATTGGCGTGATTTATACGACGACCTCAACAAATAACCAGCCCAACCCACAAAACCCTCCCGTCGCTCCAGCGCAGGCTGGACCCTATCCCGCCTGTCAGCCAAGACCGAATAGCAAAGTGATACCCTGATAGACGCGACAAGCCCCAGCCTACGCTGGGGCGACGGCAACGGCGTCAGAGAGGCTAACTTGGCCAAACTATCCAAATTTGTACAGCTACACCAACTAGCATCACGAGAGTCATTATGGCGATTGCCCACGTCAGCCTGATCATTGATCGATTTTGCCGATTAGCTGCCTCATTGAGGCTGATAATATTCTGGGTAAGCTCACGCGTTGCGTCGCTTCCGCTCCATTGGCCCAATGGTATATTCATAAGGTCTCTCCATCAATAAACCCGAGCCTTCGGCTTGATATACTCCACATCATCGGTCAGCGTATAATCGTGCACCGCTCGGTAATCCAAGGTTACCTTGCCGCCGCAGCCGCCCCATCCTTCGAACCATGATGCCGTGTGCTTCATCCAGTTTTCGTCGTCACGATTGGGGAAATCCTCATGCGCATGCGCGCCCCGGCTTTCCTTGCGGTTGGCAGCGCTTTCGACGGTGCAGACCGCTTGGCCGAGCATGTTGTCCAGCTCGAGAGTTTCGATCAAGTCGGTGTTCCAGATCAGGCTGCGGTCGGTGACGTGGACATCTTCCATCCGCTTGTTGACCGCCTGCATCACTGTAATGCCTTCCGCGAG
>JANPAM010000278.1:0-2122 GCA_031429915.1 Sphingomonadales bacterium
CTGCTGCCTGCCATGAAAACGGCAGGTGTTCGCAAGCTCGTGTGCGTGACCGGGTTCGGTGCCGGTGATAGCAACGATGCGATCAACATCCTCCAGCGGCTTCCCTTCAAGGTGCTGCTGCAAAACGCCTACAGAGACAAGACGGCCCAGGAGCAGCTGATTGTCGCTCCAAAAAATACCGACGGATCGCTGAAGCGCTGTACGCTTGGCTGGGTGATGTTCGTTCCGTTCACTGGTATCGGGGAGCGTCCGAAACATTCTCTCGGTCTGATGAATCGTACAATTCCCGACTGCTTTGAAGGGCCAATCTCCTGATGTTACTTAGTCCGGGGCTTAGTTGTACCAAAGATTGCTACCTTCCGATAACCTGCAATTCATGGTGCTGGCAGTGGCAATCCTGGTGCTAATCGTGGTGCTGCCGCAGCATGTCGCCAACCATCCAGGAGCGACCGAAAGAGTGGCAAGGTGATCAAGCGAACGCAAACACTTGCGCGCGCTTTGGTGGTCGCAGCTGCGCTGCTTCCAGCCACTGCCCGTGCCGGTCCACCGTTTCTCACCGACGATCCCGAGCCGACCGATACCGGTCACTGGGAGATCTACGCTCCGCTGTTCGAGGCTGAAGGGAGCGGCAAGGACTTCGAAGGCGCACTCGGGGCGGAGATCAACTACGGCCCGGTGAAGGACGTGCAACTGACGGTAGGTCTACCGGTAGCCTACGCGCACGATGCGACAGGCTGGCGTTGGGGCGCGGGCGACCTGGCAGCCTCGGTCAAATACCGCTTCTACCACGACGAAGCGGCTGGCCTGCAGATTGCGGCGTTCCCAGGCGCTACGCTGCCCACCGCGAGCAACGGGATGGGGGCTGGCCATGTCACGGCCTTGCTGCCGATCTGGGCGCAGAAGGATTTCGGCAAGTGGTCGGTGTTCGGTGGCGGCGGCTACGCCATCAATCCGGGTGCCGGCAAGCGCGACTACTGGACCGGCGGTGTGGCAGTGACCGACCAATTCGGGGACAGACTGCTCGTCGGGCTGGAGGCCGATCGTCAAGGCGCTGATACGGTGACCGGCAGCGCTTCAACGAGCCTCGGTATCGGTGCGATCTACGACCTGTCGGGTCCCCTGAGCCTGCTTGCCTCGGGCGGTCCGTCGTTCAATGACGAGGGGCGCAAGAGCTTCCACGCCTTCGCCGCACTTGGACTCGATTTCTAGGCCGGCCGCTCACCGTGAAACCGGTCAATCGCCCTCCAGCTTTGAATGACTTGTGGCAAAACACATGAAGGGCACCTCGCTCGGGCGTGCATTCCGCAGTCACCGCATCGACAGCAAGATTCTCTTGGTCTTCCTTGCGTTGGCGGTCGACTCATTCGGGCTGATATGGTTGGCGTCCGAAATCCTGAAGGGTGACACCTTAGCGAGCGATCGAACGGTCATGCGTGGGCTCCGCAGTGTCGCCAAGGCGGCAGTTTCGATTGGGCCAAATGGCTCGTTTAGGCGGAGTGCCGATAGATGCTCATCCCAGCCCAGCACCCAATGCCTTGCTCGCCTGCGGACATGCCGGACCGGCATCCCCCAGCGCGGTCTGCGCCACGCCAGCACGTTCGCTGATTGCCGAAACAAGCTTCGCCCGGTCGTTGGTGTAGATGGCGACGGATTCCCTGGCGCGCGACACGCTGACGTAGAATGACTTCTGGTCGATCAAATGTGTGGCGCGGCTGTCGGCGTGGATGATGACATGATCGGCGGTTCGGCCCTGGGCGGCGAAAGCGGTTTCGACATAGGCGTGGCGGATATGCTGATCGCGGGCGGCGTCGAGATTGAGCGTCTGGGTCTGGCCGCGCGGGCTGCGAACTGTTGCCGTTCTGCCCTGCGCTTCAATTGCGGTCACTTCGCCGCGCGCGCCATTGATCCGCCCCGCCTCGCGATCATTGCGGGTAAACTGGATGCGGTCGCCGGTCTTCAATTCGAGCGGCTGCGACGCAAACGCCTGCACTTTGCCCGCGCCCCATTGCCGCAACCGCCAATCGATGGCGCGGCTATCTTCCGATTTGAGGGCGATGGCCGACTTGGCCGGATCGATGCTCTCCACGCGGTAAGCCTCGCCGCGCGATACGCCCTTGTCGGC
>JANPAM010000279.1:0-4157 GCA_031429915.1 Sphingomonadales bacterium
CGACTCGCTCAGGATTCGAGATGCCGTGAAGTTGCGCGTGACCGACAGGTGTCTCGACTACGCTCGACACGAACGGATAGGGAGAGTTTACGGCCCCTGCACCCATTTGCCGCCGTCCTGTTTCCAGTAGCGGCGTTCGACATTTTCCCTTTCGCCGAGCGAACGCCACGCGGCTCGGGCGTTGTCGGTAGCGTCGGGCGGGAAGAGGTAGAAGGCGCGGTCGAATTCCAAGGCTTCGTCGCGCCATACACCGTCGGATAGCGCAATGAATTTTGCATGGTTGGACGCGACCGATTCACTCGACAGCAATATTGGTTGTATGGAATCGTCACCCTCCCCCGCCTTTGCATGGGCTAAGAAGCTATCGGGTTTGAAATTCCAAAACGCCGCCGAAATCACGTCGAACTGCGCCACGTCACCAACCACCAGCAACCGCCCGCCACCGTCCAGCACACGCTGGGCAATCGGGGGCAGCACTTTTTCGGCTGGATCGCGGGTCAGTTGGTAGAAATCGACCTGCATTTAGCTTTCGAAATTATCGGCAACGAAGCGGTCGAGCAAACGTACGCCAAAACCGGTTGCGCCCTTTGCCCAGACCGGACCGTCCTTGTCAGCCCAGACCATGCCAGCGATGTCGAGATGTGCCCATTTGACGCCGTCGTTGATGAAGCGTTGCAGGAACTGAGCGGCGGTAATCGAGCCCGCACCCTTGCCGCCGATGTTCTTCATGTCGGCAATCGGGCTGTCGATCATCTTGTCATAGGCCTTCGACAGCGGGAAACGCCAGAGCGGGTCGCCCGACTTCGTGCCTGCTGCAAGAAGCTTTTCGGAGAGCTCGTCGCTGTTCGAGAATAGCCCGGCGTATTCGCTGCCCAACGAAACAATAATCGCGCCGGTCAGCGTCGCCAAGTCGACGACATATTCGGGATTGAATGTCTTTTGGGTCCAGTGAAGCGCGTCGCACAACACCAGCCGCCCTTCAGCATCGGTGTTGATGACCTCGATCGTCTGGCCGTCCATCGATGTCACGATGTCACCGGGACGTTGCGCGTTGCCGTCGGGCATGTTCTCAACGAGACCGCAAATGCCGACCACATGCGCCTTTGCTTTGCGGCCAGCCAGCGCCTTCATCACGCCAGCCACCGCTCCAGCGCCGCCCATATCCCACTTCATGTCTTCCATGCCGGCGGCTGGCTTTATCGAGATACCACCGGTATCGAACGTCACACCCTTGCCAACGAAGCACAGCGGGCGTTCTTGTGCGCCACCGGTGCCATCCCACTTCATCGCCAGCATCCGCGACGGACGCCGGGAACCCTGACCCACACCCAACAACGCGCCCATGCCAAGCTTTTCCATCGCTGGCACATCGAGAATAGTGATCTCGATGCCCATGTCTGTGAGGTGCATACAGCGTTCGACGAAGCTTTCCGGATAGATAATATTTGCTGGTTCCGAAACCAGCTCGCGGGTTAGCGCGACGCCATCGGCAATCGCGGCAAAACGCGGCCAAGCTGCCACGGCTTCGTCGTTCGCGCCAACGACGGTAACAGCGGTCACGGTCGGCTTTGATGTTTCGGCCAGCTTTGTGCGATATTTGTCGATCCGCCAGTTACGCAACAACGCACCATAGGCCGCTTCAGCAGCAGCCGTGCCCGACAGGTTGGTGCCATGGATCGCGATGTGCTTAGCTCCCGAAGTCTGGACCTTGGCAACGACGTCTCCGCCTGCCTTCTGGTAATCACCTGCATCGCCCTCCGCTACGCCAAGCAGAACGATTCGCACCAGCTTCCCGCCTTCTTCGTTAATCAAGAGGAAGCTCTGTCCGACCCCACCTTCAAAGCGCGCCAGTTTAGCGGTTTCGCGGATCATTCCGGCCTTTTCGAGTGGAAATTCGAAATCCGCAAAGTTGCTCTTGGTAACGATGAAGGCAAGCACATCGGCGTCGCCGGGGCGCTCGGCGGTAAATTCGATTTTCATGGGAGTCAGCCTTTCCGCTGTCTTTGATTTGTTGGGCCGCTCTATAAGCCGAATCAGTAGAACGATTAAAGCAAAAGATGGGTGTATTTGCCGGTTAACCCCATATAGAGGCGTCAGGGGATAGTTGGTAGGAGCCCGGGGGTGGACCGGCGCCAATCGTGGCGATAAAGGATGTCGCAGTTTCTATGAGTATCCCCGCCCCCTGTTTGCGACGTTCTTCGCCCCTGCTGCTCGCGTTGCTGATCGGTTGCGCGGCGATTCCGCAAATTGCAGCCGCGCAGGACGCGCCGGTTCAACCGGCTGCACAAAGCGAAGTGATCGACTTTGCCGCATCGACCATCGTCTATGATTCCAATACCGAGGTCGTTACCGCGACGGGAAATGTCATAGTCAACCGCGACGGATATAGCCTTCGCGCCGATACTATCGTGTGGAACCGGACCAGCGGCGAGGTGACTGCAGAGGGCAATATCAGAAGCGTAAGCCCAGAGGGCGATGTGGCTTATGGCGACAAAGTGCTCGTGACTGACTCGCTGAAAGACGGAGTGATCGAAAACCTGCTTGTGGTGTTGGCCGACGAAAGCCGGCTCGCGGCTAAACGCGGTGAGCGCAAAGACGGTGTCTACTCGCTCGATTATGCAGCATACACCGCCTGCGCCATCGAAGACCCCGACGGCTGCCCGAAAAAGCCAAGCTGGCAGGTTAAGGCGGTCAAGGTCACATACGACCCGACGACCAAGCGGGTAAAATATGACGGCGCGCGGATTGAATTGTTCGGCCTGCCGCTGATCCCACTGCCGTTCCTATCGCACCCCGTCGATACCAAGGCCGGAAGCGGCTTTCTGGTGCCCAGCATTGGTTTCTCGCGCAATAACGGGCTTGAAATCGAGCAATCCTATTACTGGCGGATGGCACGCAACCGCGACCTGCTCGCGTCAATAACCGCGTTCACCGGGACCGCGCCGCTTGCGCAGGCGAAATTCCGGTCGCTTGAAAACAAGGGTGCGTTCGAAATTGCCGCATACGGCACTTACAGCAACCGGATCGCAACAGGCGTTGCGGCACCGATCGGCAACAAAGTATTCCGTGGGTATCTTGAGGGGGCGGGGAAGTTCCAGTTGGACCCCTATTGGTCGATATCTGCTTCTGGCAGGCGGACAACCGACCGGACGTTTCTGCGCAGATATGACCTAAGCCGCGACGACCGCTTGCGCTCGACCTTCGCCGCCGAACGGATCGGCATCGACAGCTATTTCTCGCTTGCCGGTTGGGCGGTGCAGACCTTGCGCGTCGGTGACCGACAGGGGCTGACACCGATTGCCCTGCCTGAGATCGACTACCGGTTACGGCTCGACGATCCAGTCCTTGGCGGCAAGATTCAGTTGCAAGCAAACGCTCTAGCAATCGGACGTACTGAGGGTCAGGACACGCAGCGCGCCTTTGCATCGGCGCGGTGGGATTTACGGACGCTGACCGGACTTGGCCAAGAGGTCAATTTCACCGTCCTTGGCCGCGGCGACATCTATCATAGCGATGAGAATGCCAGCACGGTCACTGCGATCTATCGCGGCAACAGCGGGTTTCAAGGCCGCGGAATCTTTGCTGCTGCGGCCGATGTGAAATGGCCGTTCATTGGCCAAGCATTCGGCGGCACTCAAATTTTTACGCCGCGCGTGCAACTGGTCGCTGCGCCGACTACTTCCAATCTGAGTGTTCCAAACGAAGATTCGCGCGCTGTCGATCTGGAGGACAGCAACCTGTTCGCGCTCAACCGTTTTCCGGGATACGACCGGTTCGAGGACAATTACCGTATCACTTACGGATTCGACTGGGCATTGCGCAAACGCACCTTTACCGCCGATGTCACCATTGGTCAAAGCTACCGTCTATCGAACCGGGAGTCGATTTTTCCCGATGGCACCGGGCTTTCGGACAAAATTTCGGACGTCGTTGGCCGGACCGAGCTGCGCTTCAAGGATTTCGTCAAGCTGACCCACCGGTTCAGGCTTGATAAGGACAGCTTTGCCATTCGCCGTAACGAAATCGACGCAACGGTTGGATCGAGTAGCACTTACGCTCAAATCGGATATCTCAAACTCAATCGCAATATCGGACCAGCGGTTGAGGATTTGGCCGATCGTGAGGAAATCAGATTGGGCGGCCGGGTGCGCGTTGCC
>JANPAM010000280.1:0-3193 GCA_031429915.1 Sphingomonadales bacterium
TTTCAGAGAAATCATCGAACTCGGTTGGCATCTCGACCAGCAGGCCGGTTTTTAAATCGTGCAGCGTCAAATCCACCGCGCAACCACGATTATGTTTCGAACCGCGTTTCGGGTTGGCGACGTATTCCTTTTTTGGCCCAACGGGTGTGGCATCCCACAACTGTTTGGTTACCCGCCACGGACGGTAGGCGTCGTATATCGTAAGACCGAAGCCATCGGCTCGGGCCTTCGCGCTGGCGCGAACAATGGCTTGCGCTGCGGCTACTGTGAGGAACGCGCGGGCCTCCGAGTAGAGGACCCGGCCAGTGAAATTGTTGGTCGTGGCGTAGCGCATGTCGAGCCGGATGGACGGGTCCAGCTTGACAAGTTCCACCAACCGCTTGGGATCGCCGGGTGCTAGCGTCGTCGCCTTCTTCGCGGAAACAAACGGCACATCCTTGTCCGGCCCCATCGGCACACAGGTTGCAAGCGGGACTGCTGCCAGCCCCAGTACGACCTCACGACGGCCAAACTTTACGGGTTCTCGCGCGCTAGCCATTCTTCGAGCCATTTGATCGTATAATCCCCGTTCTGGAAATCGGGATCTTCGAGCAACTTCTGGTGCAACGGAATGGTGGTCTTCATTCCCTCGATGACAAACTCGCCAAGCGCACGGCGAAGCCGCATCAAGCATGCTTCGCGCGTCGCGCCGTAGACAATCAGCTTGGCTATCATGCTGTCGTAATAAGGTGGCACTTTATAGCCGTGATACAGACCGCTATCGACACGCACATACAGTCCACCCGGCGGGTGATACCAGCTAACCGTGCCCGGCGACGGCATGAAGGTCACCGGGTCCTCGGCATTGATCCGGCATTCAACCGCATGGCCAGTAAACGTGACCTCATCCTGCGTAAAGGAAAGCGGCTTACCCTCGGCAACGCGGATTTGTTCACGCACCAGATCGATGCCGGTAATCATCTCGGTCACAGGATGTTCGACCTGCAAACGCGTATTCATTTCGATGAAATAGAACTCGCCATTTTCCCACAGAAACTCGATTGTGCCAGCGCCTCGGTAGCTCATATCGGCCATGGCGTCGGCGCAGATCATCCCCATCCGGTCGCGCTCGGCGGCGGACAATACCGGCGAAGGCGCTTCCTCAAGCACTTTCTGGTGGCGGCGCTGGAGCGAACAATCGCGTTCGCCCAAATGGACGGCCTTGCCATTGCCATCGCCAAAAACCTGAAATTCGATATGGCGTGGATTGCCCAGATATTTTTCCAGATAAACTGTAGCATCGCCGAACGCCGCTTTGGCTTCGGAGCCCGCTTGCTGCATCTGGGTTTCCAACTCGTCTTCAGAATTGACCACCTTCATGCCGCGCCCGCCGCCGCCAGAGGCTGCCTTGATAATGACCGGATAGCCGATGTCTCGGGCAATCGCCTTGGCTTCGGCAACATCCTCGATCGCGCCGTCGGAGCCGGGAACCAGCGGCAGGCCAAGCTTGCCAGCCGAACGCTTGGCTTCGACCTTGTCGCCCATCGTCCGGATATGTTCGGGCTTCGGGCCAATCCATGTGATGTCGTGGCTCTCGACAATCTCGGCAAACTGCGCGTTTTCCGACAGGAAGCCGTAACCGGGATGGATAGCGTCGGCATGGCTGATTTCAGCCGCCGAAATAATCGCCGGGATATTGAGATAACTGTCGGTCGCCGATGGCGGCCCGATGCAGATTGCCTCGTCGGCTAACCGCACATGCATCGCATCGGCATCGGCGGTCGAATGGACCGCAACGGTCTTGATCCCCATTTCATGCGCAGCGCGGTGAATGCGCAAAGCAATCTCGCCGCGATTGGCAATCAGGATTTTTTCGATGCCCATGTTTATTCGATCACCATCAACGGCTGGTCGAACTCGACAGGCTGTCCGCTCTCGACGTAGATCGCGGTGACGGTACCGGCGTTGGCGGCGATGATCGGGTTCATGACCTTCATTGCCTCGATAATCAGTACAGTGTCGCCCGCTTTCACTTGCTGTCCAATGGCTACAAAAGCAGGTGCCTCCGGATCGGGAGTAAGATAAGCAGTGCCGACCATCGGCGATTTAAGCGCATTGGCAGCAGTGGCCGACTTGGGTGCGTCGCTATGCGCTGCAGCTTGAGCAGGAGTGGCGGCAACTGGTGCTGGCGCAAACTGCATCGGCGCTGCGGTCATCGTGCGCGACACGCGAATTTTGCGTTCGCCGTCCTCAACCTCGATTTCGCTTAAGCCGGTATCGTTCAGCATCGCAGCCAGTTCACGCACCAGATCGGTATCGACCTGCATCCCGCCTGCTTTAACCGCCATATTCTTGCTCCTTGCAACTGATCGTGCGCCTAATGTCAAAGTTGCAGCGCTGCGTCCAGCGCCAGTTCGTATGATTTGGCTCCATGCCCCGCAAAACAGGCGGAAGCAGCCATGCCCACATAGCTTATATGTCTAAACTCTTCGCGTTTATGCGGATCGGACAAATGCACCTCGATCACCGGAACCTTGATCGATTTGATTGCGTCATGGATAGCAATCGACGTGTGTGTGTAACCCCCGGCGTTAAGCAGCACCGCTTTGGCCCCAATCGCTTGCGCTTCGTGCAGCCAGTCGATCAAATGACCCTCATGGTTCGATTGGCGGAAATCAACATCAGCACCAGCAATGCGCGCCTGATCGTCAAGCCGCCCCGCAATGTCATCGAGCGTGTCGGTGCCATAAATCTCGGGTTCGCGGGTTCCCAGCAGATTGAGGTTCGGGCCGTTTAGTACAAAGATTATAGGCCTGTCTGCCAACTATTATCCCCAAGCAATTTGCGACAGTATCGGTTGCGCACCGCGCGACACGCACACTATATGGCTGCCAAGCCAAAAGCGAGACGAAATGACCCTATCCACCACGACCGACAGTATTGCCCTTACCCTGAACGGAGAAGCGCGCCGTTTTACAGCCGGTGCCAGCGTTGCTGATCTGGTTCGCGATATCGGGCTCAATCCGGCAAAGGTTGCGGTCGAGCGCAATCTGGAAATCGTTCCGCGCTCAACGCTTGCCGATGTGATGCTCGCAAACGGCGATGTTTTGGAAATCGTTCACTTTGTCGGCGGCGGACAAGACGATACTTGGTCAGTTGCCGGCCGCACCTTCAATTCGCGGCTGATTGTCGGAACGGGAAAGTACAAAGATTT
>JANPAM010000281.1:0-1748 GCA_031429915.1 Sphingomonadales bacterium
CAACGGCGCAAAGCGCGCGGTGGCCGAATGGCGCGACCTGATCGACGCCGAATTTGCTTTGAATGGTGATGCAGGGGGCGGAAGCGTCTACGCCGACGG
Organism: Sphingomonadales bacterium; assembly: GCA_031429915.1. Taxonomy (GTDB): domain Bacteria; phylum Pseudomonadota; class Alphaproteobacteria; order Sphingomonadales; family Sphingomonadaceae; genus Sphingorhabdus_B. Next base: position 100 of record JANPAM010000281.1, read on the forward strand.
CAGGGTCGAAGGCTTCGGTATGCAAATCGCCGAGAAGACCTATGCCGACTATAAATTGAGCGCGACTAATCGCGGAGGCCACAGCAGTCGTCCGCGGCCGGATAATGCGATTTACGCGCTCGCTCATGCGTTGACGGCGGTGGAACGGTTCAGGTTTCAGCCGATGATCAACGACGGCACACGCGCCTATTTCACTGGCATCGCCCAGAGCGACGGAGGCAACTTCGCGGACCTCGTCAAGCGCTTCCTTGCCGATCCGAATGTCCGCGAGGTAGCCGATCTGCTCGAGGCCAACGACCCGGGCCTGACACGGACTCGCTGCGTTGCGACGATGCTAAGTGGTGGACATGCGCCAAATGCGCTGCCGCAAAAAGCCGAAGCGAACGTCAATTGTCGCATCTTCCCTGGCACCACAGCCGAAGCTGTGCGCGTCCAGTTGCAAGGGCTTGCCGGACCGGATGTTACAGTAACGCTCGACGACAGCTCGCCCGCATCGGACCCATCGCCGCTGCGTGCGGACATTACTGAAGCCTATCGTGCTGCAGTCGCTACGCGCTTCAAGGATGCACCGCTCGTGCCTTTAATGTCGGCTGGCGCTACCGATGGTTCTTATCTGCGGAATGCGGGCATCCCGGTTTATGGCTTTGGTGGCCTGTGGGGAATTGTTGGTGAGAAGAACGGCGTTCACGGTCTGGATGAACGCGTGCTGGCCGATGGTTTTCACGGTCAAATCCCTATCTGGATGGAAATGCTACGCCGCGTGGCGGGGTAACGCGAAGCATCGGGCCTTCGTATCAAGGATTGGGGCTTTCGCTGTCGTCGCCGAGTACATCCGCTTTGCCGAAATCGAAGCGTATCCGGACCCACACGCTCAGTTGCGGTTTGTTGTCGATCCGCGGTGGCCTCACCAGAAACTGCCAGGCCGCCAACCGCAAAGCTTTGGCCAGGCCAGTCCCACGTGGATTTTCGCCAAGGATCTGGCAATTTTCAACGTGATAATTCTCGATCATCCGGCACGCGATTTCTGCGGTAGCGCCGGGCGGCACAGCGCGCGCGTTTGCTAAATAGGGCGCGAGCTCGCTGTCAAACGGTTCACGGTACCATGCCACCGGATAAAGTTGCGCGCCGCCGGGTCCTGCCCCCGGCCCCATCATCCCTTCACTGCCTTGGCCGCTGCCTTTGCTATCGCCCGATCCAGCGCTGCCGCTGGCCGGGATTTTTGAGAGATCCATCGCGTCAAAATCGGCTTTGCTGACCTTGATGAAATCAGGGCTTGGCGGTGGCAGGCGTAACGGGTTGACCGGCGGCAATATCGGTCTGGGAATGATGGGCGTCGCTGCATGTTTCTGCGTCTCGGTCACTAGCGTCTCGGACTCGCTCCGGTTGGCGGGTGCGGACTCCGGTTCCGCTTCCAGCGAAAACGCGCTCAGCCCGCGTTTGCCCTCGCCGGTGCCGGCCGACTGCATACTCAGGCTCAGGATTGCGATAATGAGCAACGCTTCGAGCAAAAGCGCGATGGCAATGCCAGCCGCCCGCCGCCGAAGCTCCACCCCTTGCCAGTCCCCGGCCCCATCTCTTTTTTCAATATAGGCCATGCGCTCGCGCCGACCTTTAGAGTGTCATGTTGCGCTTGCAATGTAGGATTTGCT
>JANPAM010000282.1:0-3328 GCA_031429915.1 Sphingomonadales bacterium
AGCGGGACGGGATTGCCTGGCCGTCTTGGCACAACATGACCGCCGGCGTACCGCCATATCCCCAGCCTGACTGAGGCAAAATCGACGACGGCTCCGGCATATCCGGCTGCGACTGGTGTCTTCCACGCAATCGTGCGTCGCAGATCGCCGCCAAGTCTTCATCTAAGGACAGGGTCGGCCCGATCCATGCCAGCTCCCCAAATCCGCGCCTTAGGTCGAACACCAGGCTGCTGTTGTCCCCGTCACATCGGATAAATGGCTTATGTATGGACATATTCAACTCACCTGATTGCTATTGTATAAGTCGTCAATTAAAATAATATGTTGTAAGAATGCGTGTTGTTAATGCACGAGGGAAGCGGGGTAGGGGAGAAAAAATGAACACCGATCAATTGCCGATAGATATCGGGCAAATCGCAATCTTTGTCGCCATCACGATGCTGATCGGCCTTGCGACCTGGTTCAAAGTGCGAAGCGGCGTCAACGAGCATGACGGATCTGGTAAGGATGTATTTCTGGCCGGGGGCGGATTGACCTGGTTGTATGTGGCTGGTTCGATCACGCTTACCATTCTTTCGACCGAGCAGCTCGTCGGCATGAACGGTAACCAGATGCTGCTGCTCGCTTGGTGGGAAATCAGCGGCTTTGTGGGGCTGCTGATATTAGCCTTCATTTTTGTGCCGATCTATTATCGCAACAACTGCACAACTGTGACGGAACTGCTCGGGCGGCGCTACGACGGGGGCAGCATCCGCTCGGTCATTTCCGCAATCTTCCTTCTTGGCAACATCCTGATTTACCTGCCTGCCGCACTGTATTCGGGAAGCCTCTTTCTGAAGTCGATGTTCGGGGTTGACTGGCCCCTAATGTATTTTGCAGCCCCGATGGCAATTATTGCTGCTATCTACACGATCACTGGTGGCCTAAAAGCGGTCGCGGTAATGGATACCTTTTCCGGGATAGGTGTGCTCGCCATAGCGTTACTGGTCGTGGTACTCGCGTTGGCGGCGGTTGATTTTGACCTTGTCACGGGCGTACCCCCAGAGCGTATTTCGATGGTCGGCTCGCTTGAGTCGCCCATACCGTTCCACACCTTGTTTACCGGAATGATCTTCATCCAGATATTTTACTGGTCAACCAATCAGAACATTACGCAAAAAGCGATGACCGCGCCCACCGTTCGCGAGGCGCAGAAGGGCGTTCTGGCTGCTGCTACCGTCCGCATTCTAATCATCCCCGCCATTGTCGTTATCCCCGGCGTTGTCGGTTACAAACTGTTCGGGCCGATGGGCGATGCGAGCTACGGGCGGGTTGTTGCTCATGTCCTGCCATCGTGGATGTCGGGCGCGTTTGCGGCGCTGATGGCAGCTGCGGTCATTGCCCATACCAGCGCCATCCTCAACAGCTCGGTTGCGCTTTACTCGATCGATTTTCACGACAAGTTCATTCGCAAAGTGCACAATCATTGGCGACTGGCGGCTGGAGTGTCAGCAGTGCTAACGGTCACCTCAATCGCGCTAGTACCCGCTTTTGAAAATGCGAAGAGCATCATCAATCTGTTGCAGGAGCTGAATGGCTTGTCATCGATGCCAGTGCTTTCCGCGTTTATCGCCGGACTGATGTTTGCCAATGTGGACGCGAGAGCGGCTGTTATCGGGCTGCTTTACGGTGTGGGTGCGTACGCCATGCACACGTTCGTACTCTACAAGCCCGACATGTTTTTTGCGGGTGAAACCTTTTACGAGCATTTCGGAATGGCGGGATTGCACTATATCGACGTCATGGTGATTGTGCTTTTCACGTCGGTCCTTGTTTCGCTTGGTTCGAACCGGCTGATCTTCGGGAAGCGCGCACATTATGTTGGTCCGTGGGCAAGAAAAAATGCCTGATACCGTGTCAGTTCACCGTCGGCTGAATCCGCTTACGCAGCGGTGGGTGCTGGTGTCGCCGCATAGAGGACAGCGACCCTGGCTTGGACAGGTCGAACCAGCTCCGGATGCCGTTGTTCTGCCTTACGACCCCGCTTGTTATCTCTGCCCGGGGAATGCGCGCTCCCAAGGTACGGTTAATCCCGACTATGCGGGCGTGTGGGTATTCGACAATGACTTCCCCGCGATTATGCCCGGACCCGTTGCCGAGCTCGACAATGACCCGCTGCTACGAGCGGAATCGGTTTCGGGCCGGTGTCGAGTTCTCTGCTACTCACCCGACCATGCGAGGACACTGCCCGAACTGTCGCAGGCTAAAATACGGGCTGTGATCGATTGCTGGGCCGATCAAACCCAAGAGCTGGGGCAAGAATTTCCATGGGTGCAGGTTTTCGAGAATAAGGGTGCCGCGATGGGATGCTCGAATCCGCACCCGCATGGACAGATATGGGCGAGCAGTTACGTACCCGACGAGCCCGCCTTGGAAGGCGTGGCTCAGCGGGCATATTTGGAACAATATAACCAGCCGATGTTACTCGACGTCGCCGCACGCGAATCGGGTGGTCCGCGTTCTGTTGTTGAAACGAAGCATTGGATTGCGATTGTACCTTGGTGGGCGGTTTGGCCCTTTGAAACTCTGTTGCTGCCACGTTTCGCAGTTCAGCATATGCACCAGCTGACGCCCGAACAGCGCGACGATCTTGCCCGTGCATTGCAGGAATTGACTGCGCGATACGACAATCTGTTCGGCGTTTCATTCCCTTATTCGATGGGCTGGCACGGCGCGCCGCATGTCGCAGGCGATCAAGGCCACTGGCAACTCCACGCCCATTTCTACCCGCCTTTGTTGAGATCGGCGACGGTCCGCAAATTCATAGTCGGCTATGAATTACTGGCCGAGGCGCAGCGCGACTTGACACCCGAGCAGGCAGCCGAACGCTTGCGCGACGCATCCCCAATCCATTTCAGTTTGGTTCCCCACAATGAGCGTTGATCCCGCCTTAATCGCACGTACAACCGCCGGGTTTCGCGCGGCCTTTAATCGCGATCCCGATGTCGTCGCATTCGCGCCAGGGCGGGTAAACCTGATCGGTGAGCACACCGACTATAATAACGGATTTGTGTTTCCGTGCGCGCTCGACTTCGGAACAGTCGTTGCGTTGGGGAGCAGAGCTGACCGCCGTATAGAAGTCCGCGCAATTGATCTGGGCGATAAGCACGGAAGCTTCGATCTGGACCCAGTCATCAGCCGGCAGGATGACGGCCACTGGGAGAATCACGTTCGCGGTGTAGCGGCTGCTATGCCGGGGTTCGGATTAGCCGTGGCCGGGGCTGATGTTGTCATTTCCGGCAATGTCCCGCAAGGTGCCGGACTATCCTCGTCTGCCTCGCTTGGGGTA
>JANPAM010000283.1:0-7269 GCA_031429915.1 Sphingomonadales bacterium
TTTCGGGGCCGTTAATGAGGAAAAACTCGGCTTCGCTCTCATTTGCGACCGCGCGCGCCAGCCGTGTTTTACCAGTCCCCGGCGGGCCGTGGAGCAAAACTCCGCGCGGTGGATCGACGCCAAGCCGCGTGAACAATTCGGGATAGCGCAGCGGCAGTTCAACCATTTCACGTAGTTGTTTGATGGTATCGCCCATGCCGCCCAGATCATCATAGGTCACATCGGCCCGCCTGCCGTCCTTGGCCTCGGCAAATTCGGCGCGCAGTTCGACCTCGGTATCGTTATCGATATGGACGATGCCCTTGGGCACTGTCGAAACCACCGTCAGCCGGATTTCTGCCAATGCAAAGGCAGGAGCAGCAAGCATCTGGCGAAGCTGCGGCGGCATATCGTCGAGCGCAACGCGCTGCTGGCCGTGGGTTGCAATTACATCGCCCGCGATGACGGGGCGCCCCAGAAAGCTTCGTTTGAGCGCCTGCGACGGCCCTTCGAGGCGAATTTCGCGTTGAGCGGGTGCGAAGATCACCTTGGTCGCCGGTTTCGATTCTACTTTGCGCAATTCAACAAGATCGCCAGCACCCACTCCGGCATTGGCGCGCTGCAATCCGTCAAGCCGAACCACCTCAAGCGCTTCGTCCTCAGGATATGGATCGACCGCGCGCGCGGCGGTGCCGCGTTTGCCGATAATTTCGATAACATCGCCCTGCACCACACCATTTGCAGCCATAAAAGCACGCGACATGCGGGCAAGGCCACGACCTGAATCCTCAAGTTTCGCGTTGGCAACTTGTAACTTCTGCGCTTTTTGTTTCGGAGGCATTTTGTTCTTTCTACGGGCCGACCCGTCGAAAGTAGGAATTAGTTATGCAAATTGCTATTCCAACCCGTAGATTTTGAACAAAAAAAGGGTCGACCGAAGCCGACCCTGTGAAAGTCTTTAGGAGAGGATGCCTGAAAGGCTCATGCTATTTGCAGCAGTGTCAGTTATTGTGCAAGTGCGAAGAACTGAATTACAGTTGCAAGGAACGCAACCTGTGGTTATAAAAATACCACGCTAAGCCGTGACTTACAACGGCGAGACACAATGTGGCTATAATGTTGCATTGCAATAAAGTCATAGGAGTATCCATGCGCAGGTTACCACCTTTACGGTCATTGGAAGCATTTTTGCGCGTTGCCAAACTGGGGTCGGCGAAAGCCGCTGCCAGTGAGTTGGCACTGTCACCACCGGCTTTAAGCAGGCGAATCAAGGCGCTTGAAGATTTTATCGGTAAATCGCTGTTCGACCGGCGGGCACAGGCGATGACAATCAACGCCGATGGTCAGGCACTGCTCGCCGCAATTGAACCGGCGATGGACGCGATGGCCGAGGCTGTCGAGGAATTGAGCGGACGCGGCGGTGAATACCGGCTGCGGCTAGGTGTCTTGCCACTGTTCGGGTCGCAACGGCTGATCCCTCGCCTCCCCGAATTGCGCAAGGCATTCCCCAAGTTGCACATCGATGTCGATACGTCGGCTCATGCCGAAAATCTTTTGGGTGACATTGTGGACGCGGCGATCATCATTGCGGCCGAGGTCGATCCCAAGCTTTATAGCGTCCGGCTCGACCGGAACGTTGTTTATGCCATTGCGTCGGAAGAATGGGCGCGCGAACAAAAGATTTCAGCTCCGGCCGATCTCGCCAAACAGACGGTTATGGTCCACAGCGACATGCCGCTGATCTTCGACGCATGGCGCGAAGCGGTTGATTTACCGCGCCTCAAACCCGCCGCCATCGACCATATCGACAGCGGCGCGCTGATGCTCGAAGCGGCTGCAAACGGGCTTGGCGTCGCAATCATGCACGGCAGCCATCTGTCCGACGCCAAAGACCCGCGCCTGACCCGGCTTTTCGATATCGAGGTCGAAAGCCCGTACAGCTACTGGTTCGTCTGCCGCCCGCGCGCGTTGAAGCAAAGAGCGGTCAAGATTTTTCATGACTGGTTGTTGAAGTCAGGGGTTTAGGGGCGGGATGTTGTGAGTTGCTGATTGTACGCTATCGAAGAACCTTGCTGCCTTGCTGACCATCGCAGAACTCACAATCCAAAACGCCCCTGCAGCGGCTGCGATTCATTGCGCGGCGGGCGCGCTTATTCCAGACTACGACACATCGCTTCACTCAGCCGAGGAATATGTTGCTTTTTATCGTGACACCGTGATGCAAAAAGACAAGCTTTGGGGTGCGTTTGATGGGGACGTGCTTCGAGGTTTTATCGCACTTTTGCCTGGATGGGTTGATCATCTTTACGTTGCACCGGCGTTACATCGACGGGGGATCGGCACATCGTTGTTGCAATTGGCACAAGAGGCTCAAGCTGAACTCAGACTGTATACATTCCAGTCAAATAAGAACGCGCGCGCCTTCTATGAGCGGCACGGGTTTTTGATTGAGGAAATGACGAACGGCGAGCGGAATGAGGAGAAGATGCCTGACATCACCTATCGTTGGGTTCGCAGCTAAGTGCAAACCAGTTTTGGAGACACAATACTGATTAGCACCTGCCCGAAAGGCATTTGCATATCGCCAGGGAACATCCCTGTTCCAGCAGTGAAAGCGCCACGCTACGCTCCACTCCTTTTCGTGCCCTTGTGAGAAACAAAATATCCCAACATATCGCCATCAACTGAGTTATAGTTGTTGAATTACAGCATGTTATGTGCGAAATGCAAATAAAGCTGTCCTACAAATAACCATATCGGTTATCTGATTCGCGTCAGCTAGCTGTGGTCATGAACGCAGATGGATGATGAAAGACGCGACGGGGTTAGCGAAAGCTGCCCATTAGCAAACGGTCGGCGCGAGAGGAGCGTGGTTCCGAACAGGACCGCAAACCCCAAGCGAAAACACCGATCCGGATATGGCTAGTCGGACCGCCCACAAGGCACCGACGATGCCCCGCCCTTGAACAAGGCGGCCTGGCGGAATTTGGGAACCTTAGCCCGCCAGTGTAGTATCCGGATCTTTAAAGGCGGCCCCGGAATCAGCGTTGGTGGAATAGCGGGCCTTAATCCATAAACAGCCACTAACCGGAAGCAGCTCCAACGCTTCCGCGTCGACCGTCTTTCCCGCTCCCCCACAAGGGAGAACTGTGCCCGGAATATAGGAAGAAAAGAATTTCACGCGAAGGTCGCGAAGATGCGAAGAAAGAGCGCGAAGGGGTCATGCAAACCCTGCGCGTAGCGCCTTTCAATTACTGACAATTAAATTTGAGCGGCGTATCAGATGATAAATGGCCCTTCGGGCTGGCGCTGAAATCTTCGCGCTCTTCTTCGCTCCTTCGCGACCTTCGCGACCTTCGCGCGAATTCTTATTTAAAAACCCATCGGCACCAGCACCCGCATCGCCGACCATAAAAAAGGGGCCGGTGTTACCCGACCCCTTGGTTTGACTGAATTGACAAAAATTACTTTTTGCAGGTCTGCGCGCCCTTACCGGCGAGCTTGACGTTGATCTGAGCGCCGCTGCCCGACAATGACGACTCGCCGTCGGCCGATTTCAGTGGGCCCGCGGGTACTGCTTCAGGAGCAGGAGTTGCAGGAGCCGCGCCGGCAACAGGTGCCGGAGCTGCTGCGCTAACGCGGACGGCAGTTGCTGCCTTGTCACCCACGCGGATGTCGGCGGCTTCGTTGGCACCAAGAAAATCGACGAATAATATGGTGTTGTCCGCACAGCGATAGGTGCCGGTCGCGGTGATCGCTGGCGGCATTTCTACAGGTGCAGCGGTAACAGCAGCGCCTTCGGCACCGGCTTCACCTTCGGTAGGGGTTTCGGATTTGTTGCATGCAGCTAACGCTAGCATTGACAACGGGGCGAGGATGAGGAGAGTTTTTTTCATAGAACGGCTGTTTGCCGTAGCGCCGCGACGTTGGGAAGCAAAAAATTGTACACCCGGTTCAATTTTTCGCACAGCGGCGAAATGCTTGACCCATTCGCACCACCGCGCCAATGCTGATGCCATGAACGCAGACACTACAGAATTAAACTTCGAACAGGCGTTGAAAGCCCTGGAGCAAATCGTCCACACTCTGGAAAGTGGTGAGGCACCGCTCGACGAAGCTATCGCTTTATACGAACGAGGCAACCAGTTGCGCACGCTCTGCCAAAAGCGGCTGGATGCTGCAAAGGCACGGATCGAGGCCATCACTCTCGGTAGCGATGGCACCCCGACAGGCACAACGCCTTTTGATGCCGGATAATGGAGCAGGCTGCGGAACAAGGATTGTTGCAGCACGAACTCGCGCAAATTGCGACCGAGATCGACAATGAATTCGGGCAGTTGCTGGCGTTACCCGGCGATACGCGGGATCCGCTTTATTCGGCGATGCAGCACGCGGCGATTGGCGGTGGAAAACGGCTTCGGCCTTTGCTGGTTGTCGCCACAGCCTCGCTGTTTCATGTTGGCCGCGATGTAGCTTTGCGCGTTGGAACAGCGGTGGAGGCAATCCATGTTTATTCGCTGATCCATGACGATCTACCCTGCATGGACGATGATGACGTGCGCCGAGGTAAACCAACGGTGCACCGCGCTTACGACGAAGCAACGGCGGTATTGGCAGGGGATTCGCTGCACGCACTCGCTTTCGAAATACTCAGCAATTCCGGCACCCACAGCGACCCGTTTGTACGCAGTGAGCTGATCGCGACGCTCGCGCTAGCCAGTGGCCCCGATGGAATGGCCGGCGGACAGATGATGGATCTGGCCGCGTCGCAGTCCGATTTCGATCTGCCGACTGTTACGAGGCTTCAAGCGTTAAAGACCGGCGCTCTAATTGGCGCAAGCGTGGAGATGGGCGCAATCCTCGGCCACCTCGCCCCCGAAGGCCGCACTCAATTGCGGGGCTACGCCCGCGACATCGGGCTCGCTTTCCAGATTGCTGACGACATATTAGACGTCGAGGGCGACTCCGAACTCGCGGGCAAGGCACTGCAAAAGGACGCAGACGCGGGCAAAGGCACGTTTGTATCGCTGATGGGTCTCGACCGCGCCAAGCAGCAGTCGGAGATGCTGGTCGAACAGGCAATCGGGCAACTATCAGGCTATGGTCAGGAGGCCGACCTCCTGCGCGCTATCGCAAGCTACATTACGCAGAGGGACCGGTAATGACTCACAGGATTGGCGTTTACCCCGGCACTTTCGACCCTATCACTTTTGGTCATATGGACGTGATCGAGCGCGGCGCTAAGCTGGTTGATGAACTGATCATCGGCGTCACCACCAACGCGGCAAAGTCACCGATGTTCAGCGATGACGAACGCATTGCGATGGTTGAGCGCGAGGTGGCGGCTCTCGGCAACAGCAACATCCGAGTCGTCGGCTTCAATTCGCTATTAATGGATTTTGCGGTAAGCCAGGGCGCATCCGTCGTTATTCGCGGCGTCCGCGGTGTAACCGACTTCGAATATGAGTATCAACTAACTGGCATGAACCGGCAGCTTAACGAGAATATCGAAACGGTGTTTTTGATGGCCGCCGTTGCATTACAGCCGATTGCCAGCAAATTGGTCAAGGAAATCGCTCTTTACGGTGGCGAAATCGGCAAGTTTGTAACCCCCGCTGTTCGCGACGATGTTATGGCGCGTGTTGAAATGATCGGCCGCAAAGGCTAATTGACCTGCCGCCGTTGACGCTTCGGTCTGGGCGGCAATTCAAGATATTCCTCCGGCACATAAATCGCGTAGGTCGCTAAGCGGATTTCGCGCACGAACTGTAATAGGCACCCAGCGAGAAGCGCGAGTGCAATCATGAAGACCGCAACCGCCACCCACGCTGGCGAGAAATTGGTCAGTCCCATCAGGAACAACAATCCGATCATGATGCAGACAGTGATTGCCGACAGCACCGCCAGCAGGATCGACGAACCCACCACCCGCATTCGGCGCTCAATGATCCTGAGTTCGGCGACAACGCGATCATGCGCGGTACCTTCGGTTTCGGCGTGTTGCCGTTGCAGATCGCGCGAACGGTCAACGATGCGCGACAGACGACCGGTTAGGACATTAAGCAAACTTCCAACCGCAACGAGGAGGAAGGCAGGAGTAAGGGCGGTCTGAAGCACCGAAATGACCATGTCGAGTTCGGGCCCGAATTTCGGCGTCATGCCTAGCCTTCCTTCTGCGCCGCGATGTCGCGCAATTCGGTTTTCAACAACTTGCCGATATGGCTTCGCGGCATTTCGTCGATTTGGTAGAGCACCGAAATGCGTTGCGTTTTGCCAAGCTGAGCATTGACCCGGTTGAGGATTTCGTCGGTTGGAATTTGGTTGCCAGCCACCGTCCGCACAAAGCCAACCGGCGTTTCGCCCCATGCTTTGGACGGCATACCAACCACCGCCGCCTCAGCAACTTCAGGCTGCGCCTCGAGCAATTCTTCCAGATCCTTTGGATAAATATTGAACCCGCCCGAGATGATCATGTCCTTTGCGCGCCCGACGATCGCAACAAATCCGTCTTCGTCAACGATCCCGATATCGCCGGTTTTCAGCCAGACATTGCCGTCCTCATCACGCCATTCCATCTCGCGTGTCTTGTCAGGCTGGTTTTTGTAACCCGACATCATCGTCGGCGACCGTCCGGTGAGGATGCCTTTCGACCCGGGCGGAAGGCGATTATCGTCTTCGTCGAGCACAATCAGTTCGTGATTGGCTATCGGCTGCCCGACGGTATGCAGCTTGTCGGGATAATGATGCGCCTGCAACATGCAGACCACGCCGCCTTCTGTCATGCCGTATATCTCGACTAGCCCGCCCGGCCATCGCTTGACGACCTCGGCTTTGAGTTCTGCGGGAAACGGCGCGCTGGTGCAGAATTTGACGACAAAGCTCGACAGGTCATGCGCGTCGAAACCATCATATGTCATTAGGCGCTGATATTGCACTGGAACCAGCATGGTATGTGTGGTCCTGTCGGCTTGCGCATGCACCAGATACCGCGCAGCATCGAACTTTTCCATCAACCGCGCAAAACCGCCGTGGCACATCGTCGGCAAGAACACGGCGAGCGTGGTGTTGGAATATAGCGGCGTCGAAACCAGAGACTTGGTATCGCAACCATAGATCGATTTTGAGCCCCCCGCCATCTGGTGCCAGCGCATGGCGTGCGAATGGATGATCCCCTTGGGCGTACCTGTTGTGCCGCTTGAGTAAATGATGTTGAACGGATCGGTGGGTGCTGGCGTGGTCGCTGTAAATGTCGCGCCTTCCTCGGCCATCCATTCGTCCAGCGTATCAAGC
>JANPAM010000284.1:0-4395 GCA_031429915.1 Sphingomonadales bacterium
CCGTCACGATTTCGGTCGTAGCGGTCATACCGATATTGGGCCTGTGCAGGTGCTGCGACTGTCACCAAAGCTGCAGCAGCAGCTCCGGCGCCTAGCAAGCTTTTGGTAAAAATTCTCATCTTCAGTCTCCTGTGGCGGCGAAAACAATTTCCGTCGACAGAGACTAAATATCCGATTCGTTGTGATTGCAGGCTGAACTGACTTGTCAGCTTTTGTTAATTTAAATCGGTCTTTTCATGAACAGCTATTCGGTTAACTCCAACCCGGTCCATTTCGCCAGAAACGCATAGATGTCCGAATATTCATCGATAATTTTGTCAGTTGGCTTGCCTGAACCGTGTCCTGCCCGGCTTTCGATACGGATAATTTTCGGTTTGTCGCCGGTTTTGGCCGCTTGCAATGCGCGGATATATTTGAAGCTGTGCCCGGGGACCACTCGATCGTCGGTATCAGCGGTGGAAACAATGACAGCCGGATAATCCACGCCCGACTTGATGTTGTGATAGGGCGAATAGGACATCTGCATTTTGAAGTCGGCTTCCTTGTTTGGATAGCCGTAATCGTCGACCCAATAGCGGCCAGCGGTAAAGCGGTCGAACCGGACCATGTCCATAACACCGACCGCCGCATGGCCTGCCGAAAACAGGTCAGGGCGCTGGTTCAGCGAAGTGCCGACCAGAAGCCCGCCGTTGGAGCGGCCCTCTATGGCAAGCTTGCCTTTCGCCGAAATTCCATTGGCGATCAGATATTCACCCGCCGCCGCGAAATCGTCGAAGACATTTTGCTTGTTCATCAGGCGGCCCGCATCATGCCAAGGCTTCCCGTATTCACCACCGCCGCGCAGGTTGGCGAGCGCGAACACACCGCCCGATTGTATCCACGCCATCCGCGTCGCCGAATAGCTCGGGGTTGAGGAGATGTTAAACCCGCCATAGCCATATAACAAAGTCGGCGCGCCTTTCGACAGGTCGAGGCCTTTCTTGTGGACAATGAACATTGGGATTTTGGTGCCGTCTTTCGACGGATAGAAGACTTGGCTCACCGAAAAATCAGCTGGGTCGAAACTCAATTTGGGTTGGGCAAACGGCGTCGATTTGCCAGTCTTTGAATCAAATCGATAAACTGCGCCCGGCTGGTTAAAGCTGGAGAATCCGTAAAATGTTTCGCTATCACCGGGTTTGCCAGAGAAACCGCTGGCAGTACCGATTGCGTTAAGCGCGATCTGTTGCACCGGCTTGCCCGCCAAATCCGTCATCATCGCAACCGACGCCGCGTCTTTCATGTAAGACAGAATCAAACGGTTGCCGACAATCTGCGCGCGGGTTAGCGTTTCCGCACGTTCGGGGATGACATTGGTAAAGGAAGGAGTGGTCGCACCCAAATCCACCGAGACCACCTTAAGTTTTGGCGCATCTTTGTTGGTCACAAACCATAGCTTGCTGCCCATACCATCCACCAACTGCCAATCATGCTCCAACCCATTGACCAAGGGCTGCGCTTTCCACTCACGCTTTTTGCCAAGCGGAATGATGTTCAACTCATATTTCTCATCGGTGCCAGCCGACGACGTAAGCAGTACCCATTTCCCGTCTTGCGTGACCTCCGCACTGTGGCCCAACTGAGGTCGGTCAGGTGTCGCATAAACAACCTGATCCTCAGCCTGCGGTGTTCCGATCTTATGAAAATAGACCGTTTGATTGAAATTCAGTTGCTGAAACGCAGAACCCTCGTCCGGCGCGGCAAAGCGCGAATAGAGGAAGCCGCCTCCGATCCAGCTTATGTTTGTAAACTTTGCCCATTTAATCTCGTCGGACAGCACTTTACCAGTCGTTGTGTCGAGTACCTTGATCGTCCGCCAGTCCGATCCGCCATCCTGAATTGCATAGGCCAGCAGCATGCCGTCCTTCGAAGGCACCCAGCTATCAAGCGCGGTCGCACCGTCCTTCGCCCAATTGTTCGGATCGATGAGCACACGGTCTTTGCCCGAAAGCCCCTCACGCGCGAAAAGCACCGACTGGTTCTGTAGCCCGTCGTTTTTTGTGAAGAAATACGTGCCGCCTGCTTTTTCCGGCAGACCAAAGCGTTCGTAATCGTAAAGCTTCTTCATTCGGGCGGCGAGCACATCCTTCCCCGGAAGCGTATCCAGATATTTGTTGGTAATTGCATTTTGAGACTTCACCCATTCCGCCACCGCCGGACTGACCCGAACGTCGTCCTCAAGCCAGCGATAGGGGTCGGCAACCTTCACGCCGAACTGATCGTCAACAATATTAACTGTCTTGGTCTCGGGATATTTCAACACTGAATAGCTGTCGGACGCTGTCACCGCGGCATCATCGGCGGAGGCGACTGCGGATGTTGAAACCATAAATGCAACCCCAAGCAAAAGTGAACTGCGCATCCAAATATCCCCAGTCTATCAAAAGTTATATGGGAGCGTAGAACCTCCAACCTGAATAGCCAATAAATCTGTCAGCCGTCGGCAAGAAAATTACGTGGCTTGGTCGAAAATTTAATCGCAACCTTTTGCGTACCAGCCGGTTTCAATTCTGATCATCGGGTCTTTTCCCGGTACAAATTCAGGAGACCGCGCATGGCAGACCCCAAGAGTTTCGAAACAAAATCCGGAAATGGTGGCGAAACGCATCAACAAGTGCCCGAAAAAGGCAACCATTCCAGCGCCGAAGCGCATTTGACTACCAATCAGGGTATTCGTGTCTCCGATAACCAGAACAGTCTAAAAGCTGGTGCGCGTGGACCGACGTTGCTTGAAGATTTCGTACTCCGCGAAAAGATTTTTCACTTCGATCATGAACGTATTCCAGAACGGATTGTCCACGCACGCGGTTCAGGGGCACATGGCTTTTTTGAAGCCACCGAAGACATCTCCGACTTGAGCAAAGCTGCACTTTTCGTCAAGGGCACTAAAACGCCGTTGTTTACGCGATTTTCTACAGTTGCTGGCGGCGCGGGATCGGTCGATACTCCGCGCGACGTTCGCGGTTTTGCCGTCAAATTTTACACCAGCGAAGGAAATTGGGATCTCGTTGGTAACAACATCCCTGTGTTCTTCATTCAGGACGCGATGAAATTCCCCGACCTTGCCCACGCTGTAAAAATGGAAGCAAATTGCGGCTATCCGCAAGCCGCAAGCGCGCATGACACGTTCTGGGATTGGGCTTCGCTGATGCCGGAAACCACGCACATGCTAATGTGGGCGATGTCCGACCGCACCATTCCGCGTTCTCTCCGTATGATTGAAGGTTTCGGTGTTCACACGTTCCAACTCGTCAATGCAACTGGAAAATCGACATTCGTCAAATTTCACTGGAAGCCGAAGCTTGGCCTGCAATCGACCGTTTGGGACGAAGCGCTAAAAATTCAGGCTGCCGACAATGATTATCATCGTCGTGATTTGTTCGAAGCAATCGACACCGGAAACTTCCCCGAATGGGAACTCGGGATCCAGACGTTTGACCGTGAATTTGCCGAAGCGCAGCCATATGACGTACTCGACCCGACCAAGATCATTCCTGAGGAAGACATCCCGGTTCGGATTATCGGCCGGATGGTCTTGGACCGCAATCCGGACAACTTTTTCGCAGAAACCGAGCAGGTCGCTTTTTGCCCAGCCAACATCGTTCCGGGTGTCGATTTTTCGAATGACCCGTTGCTGCAAGGTCGGTTGTTCTCTTACCTCGACACGCAGTTGAAGCGTCTTGGTTCGACGAACTTCCATCAACTCCCGATCAACGCGGCCAAATGCCCCGTGATGAATTTTCAGCGTGACGGCCATATGCAGATGGCTGTGCCAAAGGGCCGCGCCAATTACGAACCAAACAGCCTTGCCGAGCACGGTGAAATTGGCGGTCCGCGCGAATGCCCAATGACTGGGTTCGCCACCACGACAAACCCAACCGGTGAACAGGAAGAAGGCGAAAAGCTCCGCGTTCGGCCTGAACTGTTTGCTGATCATTACAGTCAGGCACGGCAGTTCTGGAAATCGCTAACCGATAACGAGCGCGCGCATGTCGCTTCGGCGTTTACCTTTGAACTTTCGAAAGTTGGTCAGCTCAACCAAGTGCCGCCACGTATGGTCGGCAATTTGCGCAATGTGGACGAAGAACTGGCGAAGCGTGTTGCCGATGGCCTGGGAATGGACCTGCCGCCCAAGGCAAAGGCTGCGCGCGAACCGGTCGATATGGAACCAAGCCCTGCTCTGTCGATCCAGAAGAATATGAAGGCAACGCTCGAAGGTCGGTGCGTTGGTATCCTTTACGCCGATGGTTCTGACGGTGCGGAGATCGATGCTGTTATGGCGGCAGTAACCAAAGCAAAGGGCAAGGCGGTCCTCATCGCGCCAAAGTTAGGCGGTGCAAAACTGGCCGATGGGTC
>JANPAM010000285.1:0-23457 GCA_031429915.1 Sphingomonadales bacterium
GCCCGAACATTTGCCGCCGCTGCCGATGTGAACAGCTCGCCGCCATCGGCGCCGTATTGCTGGCTGACCGCAAGTTCGACGAGCCCCGGAACATCCATCGAGTTCAACGCTGAATCCGCATTGGGTCCGGTAATGGAAACCGCCGTTGCCCCCGAAGTGAGCGTTGGAAAATCGAGATCGACCGCAATTTCGGTCCGCTGAAATCCGCGAACACCCTGACCCAGCATAGTGAACAGCAGGAAGACGAGGAATAAAGTCGACAACAGCACCGCGAGAAAACCCATCGCCTTGAACCGGCGCTCGGCACCGTAGCGTCGAGCGATGCGTTTCTGCATCACATCGCCGTTCCAGTCGGTCGGGTTCGGATTGCGGCCGACGTTACTCATACGCTTCCCGGTATTTTTTGACGAAGCGCAGAGCGACATAGTTCAGCATGAAAGTTGTTACGAACAACACCAGCCCAAGCGCGAAGGCGGCGAGCGTGTGAGGGCTGTTAAAGTCCTGATCGCCGGTCAGCAGCGCAACGATCTGCACAGTCACCGTGGTGATCGTGTCGAACGGATTGGCGGTCAGGTTCGCCGTGTAGCCAGCCGCCATCACCACGATCATCGTTTCGCCGATGGCCCGGCTGACCGCGAGTAATACGCCGCCGACGACCCCCGGAAGTGCTGCTGGCAACAACACCTTTTTGATCGTTTCGCTCTTGGTCGCGCCCATCGCCAGGCTGCCGTCGCGCATCGAGCTTGGTACTGCGGCAATGCTGTCATCCGACATCGAGGACACGAGCGGAATGATCATGATGCCCATGACCAGACCGGCGGCGAGCGCGTTGTCCGATGCCGCGTTGCTGACGCCGAGCATGACCGCAAAATCACGCACGGCTGGCGCAATAGTCAGCGCTGCAAAATAACCGTAGACCACCGTCGGCACGCCTGCCAGAATTTCGAGGATCGGTTTCATCCAGCTGCGCACCCTCGACGAGGCGTATTGGGTAAGGAAGATGGCGCTCATCAAACCCAATGGTATCGCCACAATCATTGCGATAATCGCACCGATGAAGATTGTGCCCCAAAACAAGGGTATCGCCCCATAGCCATTATCGGCTCCGGGGGTGACGACGGACTTCGGATTCCAGCTGGTTCCAAACAGAAACTCAAATGGCGATACCATCGAGAAAAACCGCATGGTTTCGAATATCAGCGATGCGAAGATGCCGATGGTGGTTAAAATCGCGACCAGCGATGCGAGCAGCAAACCGCCCATGACCACGCGTTCAACGGTATTTCGGGCGCGGAAGTCGGGCTTAAGCCGGGTGAAGGCAAATGCACCGCCAGCGAAGAGCAGCAATATCGAACCGGCAAGCCCTAGCCAGCGGTAATAAGACAGGGCGTTACGGTAAAGCGGTACGAGCGTGTCGCTTTGCGCCTGAAAGGAAGTGTCCTGCTGGCCTTGTGCGATCGCCCGTGCTTCAGAAAGGATTGCCGCGCGTGAAAAGCCATCCTGTGGCAGGTCGGCGGAAACCGGCGCTGACAATACCATGTCGGTCACCAAAGCGGGCGAAACCGATTGCCATATGGCCATAAAGAGGAGTGCAGGAACAAGAGCACAAATCGCGACAAACCATCCGTGATAGGATGGCAGGCTGTTAACCTGGCCGCGCGGTCCGCCTTTGGCCGACCGGACAAATGCCGCCGCTCGGGCACGGCCGAAAATCCAGCCAACAAGGCCTAGCCCAAGGACGAGGAAGAGCAGCGCTGTTCCAGTCATTTAATTTGCCGTAGCTCCCTTTGGCTTATCACCCGAAACCTGTGAATACACCTGAACCCATGCGAAATGGCATGGACCGAAACCGGATTCGATCCATGCCCATAGACGCGATGATTGTTGCAAATTTATTTCAGGTCGGCGCCGTTCATTACCGTCATGCCGGTTGCCGCGTCATTTGCAGCTTTATAATCGGCATCGGTCGACGCAATCATGCCCAATTTGGTTAGATAACCGCCAACCATTCCGCCCTTCAGGAATTCAGCAACAAATTCCTTAATGCCAGGAATTTTGTCGAGATGCGCCTTTTTGACATAGATGAACATCTTGCGAGCGCCAGGATAGCTGCCGTCGGAAATCGTAGCGATGGTCGGGGTTACACCGTCCATTACCAGACCGCGTACTTTCGACGCGTTTTCTTCCATGTAGCTATAGCCGAAAATGCCGACCATGTTGGGGTTTGAATCAAGCTTTTGAACGATCAGATTGTCATTCTCGCCTTGCTCCTTGAACGCGCCGTCGGTGCGGATTTCGGTGCAAATCGCTTTGTACTTATCTTCGTCGGTGTCCTTCAATGCCTTGGTCGCAGCGTCGGTTTTGCATCCTGATTCCATGATCAGTTCATGAAAGGAATCGCGAGTACCCGAGGTCGTTGGCGGACCGAAAACAGAGATTGGCAATTTGGGGAGCGAAGCGTTTACGTCCGACCATAATTTCGCGGTCTGCGGCTTGCCGAACGGGTTCGCGGCGAGTGCCTTGTAAACATCGGCGGTTGTCAGCGCAAACTTCTGTCCTTTGTTCGACTGAGCAAGTGCGAGGCCGTCGATACCGACTTGCACTTCGACGATGTCCTTAACGCCGTTCTTCTGGCAGTTTTCAAACTCGCTCTTCTTCATGCGGCGCGATGCATTGGTGATGTCGGGTGTATCGGCGCCAACACCTTTGCAGAATTGCTCCATGCCGCCGCCCGTACCGGTCGATTCGAGAACCGGGGATTTGCGGGCAGGATCGGCTTTGGCAAATGCTTCTGATGCAGCCTTTGCAAACGGAAATACGGTTGACGATCCGACGATCCGGATTTCCTGACGCGACCCGCCCGATGCACCGCCGGTGCTGGCTTGATCATTGCAGGCCGAGAGCGCGATCACGCTTACTGCGACGAGCGAAATTTTCTTCAACATATGCATATCCCCATGATGGCTAGGCCGCAGCATTTGCCGCGTCGATGCGGCCAATACCGGCCAGTGATGGCGGATAAATGACTCTTGTGTGACAGTAATGTTACGGAGTTGGCGCTACGGGTAACAACACTGAAACGGTGGTGCCAGTGCCAACGGTGCTCCTGATTTCAAGATGGCCGCGATGCCTGTCGACGATATGCTTGACGAGCGACAATCCTAGTCCAGTGCCGCCCACCGATCGGCTCCTACCTGAATCGACCCGGTAAAAACGTTCAGTCAACCGGGGAAGATGCTCGGGTGATATCCCATCGCCGCAATCGGCCACCGAAAATGTCAGCATCGCGCCTGATCTCGACGGCGCAAGCTTGACCGTGACCGGCGTAGCTGCCCGTCCATATTTCATTGCGTTCGTCACGATGTTGCTTGCTAGTTGGCGGAGCTGGCCGGTGTCTCCCATAACAGCGGGTATATCGGCAGTGATATCGAGTTGGATATCGCTGCCCCGCTCCTTTTGACTGCGGCGCAGATGCTCGACTGTGTCTTCCACCACCTGAGCGAAATCAACCGGTTGTTGCGGGGCATCATATTTTTCGGCTTCGATACGGCTTAACGACATCAGATCGCGAACCAGTGACTGCATCCGGTCGGTTTCTTTTGCCATAATGCCAAGGAACCGCGCCCTTGTTTCAGGGTCTTCGCCAGCCGCCGGGTCATCGAGCGTCTCGATAAAGCCTTTGACCGCCGCCAGCGGCGTCAACAGTTCGTGGCTGGCATTAGCAACAAAATCGACCCGCATTTTTTCAGCAGCCTGCGCGCCACTCCGGTCGGCCAAATGGACTAGCTTTTGACCGTGCCCGATTGACTGGATCCGCATGTCCCACAACTGACTTTGCTGGCCAATGCCGCTCAGCCGGATCGGATGGCCGCTGTGCTGCGCCTCAGGGTCGGACAGTCGTTCGATCGCACCGGCGTGGCGGAACGCCATCTGCACATTTTTGCCGACAATGTTGCTACCCAATAACGATCTGGCAAAATGATTTGCGGCGGTAACCCGTGCGTTGTCGACAATCAGGATGGCGTCGGTCGAGGCATCAATGAATGATTGCAGTTGAGGGTGGTTGGCGATGCTGTCGTTTTGCTGCGGTTGAGCAGTATCGATACTTGACGGGCTAGGCTCGCTTAAAGGATCATGTTGGTCGGCGGCGATGAACAGCCCGACCAGCATCGAAACCGTGACTACCATTATCCTTTCGAACACACCGGGTATCTGTCCGGCAATTATTGCGCCGGTCACAGAAATGATCAAAGCGATCAATATTCTTGGCGATAACCAGCTGTTCACAGTCCGAATTCCACCCTCATTACTTCCTGTTAGGTTTTGACGACCATATTGTCCCACATAAAGACGGCACTGGGGCACGCAAGCGCTATGGCTGGAAATCGCGACCCAATATGCTAGGTGACCGTAATGGACGATCAAAACGCTTTGGAAAATGCCCGATTAACCGGGCCAACCACGCGCCGTGCTTTGATGCTCGGTGTCGCTGCAGCGTCGGCCGTTGTGTCGGTCAGGCCGGCCTTGGCGCAAGCCGCTGGTTCAATTCTAAACTGCGAAATTCCGGTGCCCGGACCGCACGGCGCGGGCCAGAATATCGACGCTTACGGCAAACTCGTCCCGCGCGACACGCCGGGTTCGTTTGTTGCCACTGGTCAGAAATACACTGGCGAGCAGGTCAAGGCGGCGCTCGGCGGGCGAAGCCTTCCCGGCACCGAGTATAACCAGAGCCAGGCCTATGTGAACTACATCCGCCGTCTGCAAAGCGGACAGAGCGGTTTCACCTGTTACGCTTCTCTGCAAATGCCGCGCTGATTATTGAAATTTAACGCGAAGTAGCTAGGCCGTGTTCATGGCCGGGCTTCCCATAACACACTATCGCGCCGAACCAGCTGATCAGCGGCTGATCGAGCCGCTGGATTCGATGACTCTGATTTATCAGCGTCGGTCGGGCATTACCCATATCGTTGCCGAGCCGGTACCTGAAATGTTGGCGGCGATGGGTCACGACGCGGTCGATGTCGCAACGCTGGTGGCGCGGCTGGTCCAGCATTTCGATCTCGGTGATGCCGGTGAAGCCCAAAATATTATCGGTGCTCGATTGGAAGAACTGGCAGAGCTTGGTTTAGTTGAACGGGTTCACGTCGATGCGGCATGAATTCCTGGTCAAGGTCGGCCCCGCAGCATTCCGTATCGGGTCGAACTGGGCCGAGCCACTCGACATCATGCGGCGGCTTTATGCAGGATATCCAACGCCCGATATTCCCGATTTCACCGTCAGGCTTGAAGCGACCAGCTTTCTGCGCCGCTTCATCCGGCCATCGGTCGCGATAAACGGCGACTATATGCTCCCTGACGCTGCGCCGTTGCCGCTGGCGCAGGCGCTGCTCGCCGCCGAGATGGGGATGAACCTGCAAATGGCGCTCGGCTGGCGGCGGCATCTGATACTCCATGCCAGCGCGGTCGAAAAGGACGGCAAGGTTTTGGTGATGACCGGCGCGTCGGGGTCGGGGAAATCGACGCTGTCGGCGATGCTTGGTAACAACGGCTGGCGCTTCATGGGCGACGAATTTGTGCTGCTTGATTTGGTGAGCGGTGAGGCAGTGCCTTATCCGCGGCTGATTTCGTTAAAGAACGAAGCCATCGGCGCGATGCAGGCAGCGACGCCCGATGCGACGTTCGGCCCGCTGATGCGCGGCACGCCCAAGGGCGACATCCGGCATATGGTGCCGAAGCCGTCGGCAGTTGCGGCAATGGATCAGCCCGCCAAACCGGCGCTGCTGCTGTTCCCGCAATATGGCTATGAACCAGCGATCCGCGACGTGCCACTTGAAGAAACCTTCATGCGGCTGACTCAAGCATCGACCAATTATGTCGCGTTGGGTGAGGCCGGATTTACGGCGCTGACGCAATTCATTCACACGGTTCCGGCGCGCTCGATTGATTATTCCAATGGCTTTGAGGCCGAGGCTTTGGTCGCTCAGCTTTGGGCCGAGCTGGCATGAGCAATGCTATGATCCTTGTGCGGGCGCTCCGCGATCCGGCGAGCGTTGCAGCGCTCGATGCAAAACGCTGGACCGCATTGCTGACCATTGCCCGTGCCGAACGGTTGATTGGAACGATGGCGTATCGGCTGGAAGGGCAGGAGTTGCCCGGCGCGGTCGCCGCGATCCTCGCCGACGAACGAACAAACGCCGAGTATCAAAAACGCAGCGCGTTGTGGGAAGCCGATTGTGCGCGGCGGGCATTGGCCGACTGCTCAGGCAAAGTCGTGCTGATGAAAGGCACCGCTTATGCCGCAGCCGGATTGCGCGCAGCCGAGGGCCGCCATATCGGCGATCTCGATATAATGGTCGCACGCGATGATCTGCCTCAGGTCGAGGCGATGCTGCTGACCGCAGGCTGGGAGTGGGTCAAGGAAGACGCCTATGACGACGCCTATTACCGCGACCATATGCACGAGCTACCCCCGCTGATCCACAAAGAGCGCGACCGGATGATCGATGTGCATCACACGATACTACCACTGACGGCGCGGCCACGGCCTGATGCGAGGGGGATGTTGGCGGATGCGGTTGCTCTGGATCACGGGCTATATGCATTTAGCCGGATCGACGTGGTCATCCACAGTGCCACGCATCTTCTTGCCGATGGCGAACTCGATGGCGGCCTGCGCAATCTGTGGGACATCCATTGCCTGCTAACCGAGTTTGCTGATGGAGTCTTTTGGCCTGCGCTCAAATCGCGCGCCGAACATCATCAATTATGGCCAGCTGTCCACCGCGCCGCGCGGTTAGCAAATCAGCTTTATGACACCGAGGTTCCGCAGATCTGGCAAAACACAAGCTGGCAGGATGCTCATTACATTAAACGCCTCACAGCCCGCGACAACTGGGGCAGGGGCACGCGCAAATTCATCCGCTTGATCTTCTATATCCGGTCACACTGGCTGCGAATGCCGCCGCTGATGTTGGCACGGCATTTATGGGTGAAATGGCGGAAGGGTTCGGTTTAGCTGCGCGTTAGCGCCATTTTGTTTAACGCAAAGACCACAAAGGTTTTTAAGATGGCGGCGCCGAATTATTTGTCACTCGGTTCAAGGCGCAGATAACATTTTTTGTTAAGAGCTGCGCTCTTGAAAATCTTCGCGGTCTTTGCGTTAAATCAATTCGATCCCATCCGTTCGAGGCAACCAATGAGTTCATCAAAATGGTCGATGACCGCATCCGCCCCTAACTCTTCGACCGGCCCATGCAAAAAGCCGAAGCTCACCGCCACACTCGGCACACCAGCATTTTTCGCCGCCATCACGTCATAGATGGAATCGCCGACATAAGCAGCGCGCCCGCCGCCGCAGCGCTTGATCATCTCGAAAATCGGTGCGCCAGATGGCTTGGCGTTTTCTTTGCCCAAAGTATCAGCACCAAGGATACAGCCCATCCGGTGTGCTAGGTTCAGATCGTTGAGCAGTTTGATCGCCAGGCTCTCGAACTTGTTGGTTACCACCGCATAACGCACACCCATCGAATCCAGCTGGTCAAGCATCGCCAAAGCGCCGTCGAAAGGACGACTGTGGACTGACACATTGGCTTCGTAAAAGCTGAGCATTTGCCGGTAGAGCGGTTTGAAATCGTCACCCGGGATGCCGCCGGTTGCCTCCAGACCCTGCTGCAACATCAGCTTCGCGCCGCCACCGATATGCTGTTTGACGGTTTCCTGCGAAAGCAACGGTCTGCCCACGGAGCCCAGCACGTGATTGACCGCCGCAGTCAGGTCTCCGCTGGTATCAACCAATGTGCCGTCCAAGTCGAAGCCGATAATGTCGAAAGGAAATTTTGTCATATCGATTTCATCTGGCCGCTTGTTCTGGAATCCGCAACAATTTGCTGGCATGACGTAGGCCATGAACAACATAGCCGCCATCATCCTCGCCGCTGGCAAGGGCACTCGAATGAAATCCGACACGCACAAGGTGCTTCACCCGATTGCGGGCCGCCCGATGCTGATGCACCTGATGGACGCGGTCGATGCGCTGAGCCCGGCGAAGAAGGTCGTTGTAGTCGGTAGCGGCAGGGAGCAGCTTGAGGCGGCGCTCGGCGGATCGGTGGAATTTGCAGTGCAGGAGCCGCAGCACGGCACCGGCCACGCGGTCCAGCAGGCACAAGACGCGCTGGCGGGCTTCGATGGCGATGTGCTGATTCTTTACGGCGACGTGCCGTTTGTGCCGACCGCCACGATGCAAATGATGATTGACCGACTGAACGCCGGCGACGCGCCAGCCGTCGTCGTTCTCGGTTTCGAACCCGAAGACACGCAAAGCTATGGCCGGATCGTCACGCAGAACGACCGCATCGAATGGATGGTCGAGCACAAGGACGCGAGCGACAAGCAACGCCAGACGCGGCTTTGCAATTCGGGCCTGATGGCGGTGAAGTCCGCCGATTTGTTCGACCAGTTGGCGCGGGTGGAAAACAACAATGCGGCGGGCGAATATTATCTCGTCGATATCGTCAACATCGCAACGGCGGACGGGCGGCATTGCTACGTCGTCAAAACCGACCCCTATGACGTGACCGGCATCAACAGCCGGGGAGAACTGGCGGCGATGGAGGCCGAGTGGCAAAAGCGGCGGCGGGTGCAGGCGATGGCCGATGGTGCGACATTGATCGCGCCGGAGACGGTATGGTTCGCGTGGGACACGAAGCTTGGCCGCGATGTGCTGATCGAACCCAATGTCTTTTTCGGCCCCGGCGTCAGCGTCGCCGACAACGTTAAAATCCGCGCCAACAGCCATATCGAGGGCGCGCAGATCGCCAGCGGCTGCGAAGTCGGCCCCTTCGCCCGCCTCCGCCCGGGAACAGTGCTCGAGGATAATGCGAAAATCGGCAATTTCGTCGAGGTGAAAAAAGCGCGCTTCGGCAAGGGCGCAAAGGCCAATCATCTATCCTACATCGGCGACGCAGATGTGGGCACAAAGGCGAACATCGGCGCAGGCACGATCACTTGCAATTATGACGGCTATTTCAAATACCAGACGGTGATCGGGGAGGGGGCGTTCATCGGTAGCAACTCAGCCCTGATAGCCCCGGTAAAAATCGGCCGCGACGCGATAGTTGCGGCAGGAAGCGCAGTGTCACGCGACGTAGCCGACGGCGAACTCCGCATGGTCAGGGCCGAGCAATTGGTAAAGCCCGGCTGGGCCGACCGCTTCCACGATGCTATGCGGAAAAAGAAGGAAGGGAAGTAGGATGCGCTCATCGTATTGTGCCATCGCGATTTTGCTCGCTGTTATGGGGGCCTCAGCCCATTCACAAGACGAACAGGCTTCCAAACATAACACCACAATTCCGGCAGAAGGTTCGTCAAAAACCCCTCCGGTAAACCCCGAAATGCAAGATCTGTTCTTGGCGGATCAAGCGATACGACACGAGATCGAAAAGCGGGGTGGATGGATTGCCGTCAAGGATGACATGACATTTCTGCAACGATGGGAGCGTGAGGACGCGGAACGTTTGAGGCGCACCAAAGAATTGTTAGAAATGGATATGCTGAAATCAGGGATCGATTTTTATCGAGCTGCCTTCATTTTTCAACATTCCAAAAAACCCGAAGATTTTTTGAAAGCGCATCATTTGTCCGTGATTGCAATTTCGAAAGGGTACAATGCACGCTGGATTTCGGCGGCTACTCTTGACCGGTATTTGCAAGCCATAGGGAAGCGCCAAATTTATGGTACGCAGTATCTTGCAAACGAAGCCGGTAAATATGTCAGGCAGCCAGTTGAGCCTGAGATCGTAAGCGATGCCGAGCGCGCGCAGCTGAATGTTCCTGCCCTTACAGAAGATAAATGAACTCCTTGACATGATATCATGATATGATATCAATATATCATTATGGGTAGATTCCTCGTAGATGTCCCGGCGGATGATGTTCGCAAGCTGGATGAAATCGCAAAACGCGAAGGCAAGTCGCGGGCGGCTGTGTTGCGCGAGGCCGTCTCCAACTATCTGGAGGTGTGCGGTAAGGAAGGTTTCGAAAAATATTTCGGCCTTTGGGAACGGCATGGCTCGACGGTCGATGGTCTCGAATATGAGCGGCAGTTGCGTGAGGAGTGGCCGGACGTCAGCGACATCGCTCCGCCCAAAAAGAAACGCAGCGCTGCGTGAGTGAACGCTTTTTCGATACCAACATCGTGATTGATATGTTGCACAACCGGCCTGTTGCGTGGGCGGAGTTGCGTAGCGTCACCCGTGCATGGATCAGCCGGATGACTTGGATCGAGGTGATGTCCGGCGTTCCCGATGATGCTGC
This sequence comes from Sphingomonadales bacterium, assembly GCA_031429915.1. Lineage (GTDB taxonomy): Bacteria > Pseudomonadota > Alphaproteobacteria > Sphingomonadales > Sphingomonadaceae > Sphingorhabdus_B. The sequence goes on from JANPAM010000285.1 coordinate 10,312, forward strand.
GAGCGAGACAGAAGAATTTCTGCGCCTCTTCGCCATGAGCGAAATCGACGAAGAAATTGGCCGACGCGCGGCGGCGCTGCGGCATCAGCGGAAGTCGCTGAAATCGCCAGACGCGATCATCCTTGCTTCGGCGCAGGTCACAGGGCGCATCCTCGTTACACGAAATACAAAGGATTTTCCGGCAGAGATGCCGGGCATCAGAGTCCCCTACAAAGCAAATTGGGAAGCAAAATAAATGTGCGGAATTATTGGAATTGTTGGCAAATCTTCTGTCTCTGACCGCTTGGTCGATGGGCTGAAGCGGATGGAGTATCGCGGTTATGACAGCGCGGGTGTTTGCACCGTGCATGATGGCCAGCTCGTTCGCAGGCGGGCTGAGGGGAAATTGGCAAACCTCGTCACTGTTCTGAAATCAGACGATGCGGCGGGCAACATCGGCATTGCGCATACTCGCTGGGCGACGCATGGCGCGCCGACTACCAGCAATGCCCACCCGCATGCGACGGGTGAAGTCGCGCTCGTCCACAATGGCATTATCGAGAATTTCAAACAGCTGCGCGATGAACTGACCGCGCGTGGCCGGACTTTCGAGAGCGAGACTGATACCGAAGTCGTTGCGCATCTGATCAGCGAACAGGTCGAGGCAGGGCATTCACCCGCCGAGGCAGTCAAGGCCGTGCTCCCACGCTTGCGCGGCGCCTTTGCGCTGGCGATTGCGTTCCGGCAATTTCCCGATTTCCTGATCGGTGCTCGGCTCGGTAGCCCTCTCGTCGTGGGCTATGGCGACGGCGAGACCTATTTGGGTTCTGATGCGCTGGCGCTCGCACCGCTTACTCAGCAGATCGCCTATCTGGAGGAAGGCGACTGGGTCGTCATCGCCCGCGAAGGCGCGCAGATCTTCGATAAGGACAATAATCCAGTCGAGCGTGAAGTTACCACTTCGGGCGTCTCGGCGGCGCAAATCGAAAAGGGCAATTATCGCCATTATATGCAGAAGGAGATTTTCGAGCAGCCCACCGTAGTGGCGCAGACGCTCTCCAGCTACATCCGCCCGCTCGAACAGACCGTCGCGCTGCCGCAGATGGATTTCGACCTGGCGGGCGTCAAACGCATCACCATTGTCGCTTGCGGAACCAGTTACTACGCAGGCATGGTCGCCAAATATTGGTTCGAAACCTTCGCGCGCGTGCCGGTCGACATCGATGTCGCGTCTGAATTCCGTTACCGCGATCCGGTGTTGGAGGAAGGCGGCCTTGCGCTGTTCATCTCGCAGTCGGGCGAAACGGCGGACACACTCGCGGCGCTCCGCCATTGCAAGGAAAACGGCCAGACTATCGCCGTTGTCGTCAACGTACCGACATCGAGCATGGCCCGTGAAGCGGACCTCTTGCTTCCCACCCATGCCGGCCCCGAAATCGGCGTCGCTTCGACCAAGGCCTTCACCTGCCAGCTTGCGGTGCTCGCCGCGCTCGCCGCGCATCTGGCTTTGGTGAAGGGCAAGCTGACTACCGAGGAAGAGCAGGAAATCGTCCGCCACCTGATCGAAGCCCCCGCCGCGCTCAACGCCGCGCTCGCGCATGACGAAGACATTGCAGCTATGGCTCACCTGATCGCGCCTGCACGCGACGTGCTCTATCTCGGTCGCGGCCCCGACTACCCGCTGGCGATGGAAGGCGCGCTCAAGCTCAAGGAAATCAGCTATATCCACGCGGAGGGTTATGCGTCGGGCGAAATGAAACACGGCCCCATCGCGCTGATCGACGAAGCAGTCCCTGTCATCGTCCTCGCGCCATCAGGCCCGCTGTTCGAAAAGACCGTCAGCAACATGCAAGAAGTTCGCGCCCGAGGTGGCAAAGTCGTGCTGATCTCCGACGCCGAAGGTATTGCCGAAGCCGGCGAAGGCTGCCTCGCCACCATCGAAATGCCGTCGGTGCACCCGCTGATCGCGCCGCTTGTGTACGCCGTGCCGGTGCAGTTACTCGCCTACCATGTGGCCTGCGCCAAGGGCACCGATGTCGATCAGCCGAGGAATTTGGCGAAGTCCGTTACGGTGGAGTGATTTTATCTCCGCAGTATATACCCCGGATAAACGCTACATAATCGTCCGAGGTCGTCTTTGGCGCGCGAGCGATCCAAGTCTTAGTGACCAAAGAAGACAGTTGGCTGTCAATGCGCTCATGGACGCTCGCAGAGCAGCGCGTGGGGCCCACGGAAATGCCAAAGACTTAAAGATGGCTCGAGATGCTGTGGAATCGGCAAAACAAATTTTGGGTGAACGCGGTCCAGTATGGTGGACGGACGGCGCGCCCGATTACAATCGACGTCTGGCGAAAAATACCCCTTACGCTGAATGGTTCCTTTCTCTAGTGCCAAACGCCATGTCTTAATGAGGAATGACCCCCTTGAAACGCCGCTCACCATGCGCCATCACGTACGCGATCGGAGTGTAGCCGTTGGGATTATTTGACCGATTTAGAAAACGAATGGCACCGCCGCCGTCAGAAACCTTTGCATCTGTGGCGCAGCCGTGGCCGCCAGAGCCGATTTCGTCCACCCCCGACTATTTACATTTCGGACCTGACCCAGTCGATGAAATGCCCGCTTGGGTCAAATATCCGGTCACGGCACCCAAAGGTCACATCATTGTCTTTGCCAACGAAAAGGGCGGTGTAGGTAAATCAACCTCTGCGTTTCATACCTGTATAGCGCTTTGCAATGCGGGCGAGAAAGTCGCCGCGTTAGACGTGGATTTGAGACAGTTGACGCTTCACCGTGCGCTCTGGGCGCGGGCGGAAAGCGCGACCGAATACGGCGTGAAACTACCCGGCCCTGAACAGATTATGCTGCCGCAGCAAAACGAGCATGAGCTCGAAGAAAAGCTGCGCATTGCGCGAATTCACCATAGTTTCATTATCATTGACGTCGGGGGGCATGATTCACCCATTGCCAGACGGGCGATCTTCATGGCCGATACAATCGTCACACCGGTAAATGACAGTTTTATAGACCTCGATATGCTTGGACGAATCGATCCCCGCAACGGAGAGTTGAAGACATTGGGTAATTTTGCCCGGCTTGTGGAGCATCTGAAGGAACCGGGCCTCGCCTTGCGACCGAAGGCGCTCGACTGGGTGGTGATGCAAAACCGGTCGCGAAGTCTGGCCACCAAAAACGAGCGCAAAATTCGCGATGCGCTGACCAAGATTGCTCCTGTAGCAGGCTTTCGCCTGGTTCCCGGTTTGCGTGAGCGAGTTACATATCGTGAACTATTCCCGCTCGGGCTTACATTGTTCGATCTGGAGGCAATACCCGAGCTTGGCCGCGCTCAACCTAACGCGCGCCAAGAAATCTGGGCAATGCTACGCGCGCTTAACCTGCCGAGCGATGCATTGAACGCCGCAATCGCCGCGCCGTCGGAAATGCCGGAATAAGTTCAATCCTTCAATACCGCCTCGACCGTTTCACCAGCCTGATCGCGCAGCCAGTTATGCGCCTTGGTCGCCGCCACCGCGCCGTGGCCGATAGCGACGGTAACCTGATCGAGACCCTCGACCAGATCGCCTGCACAAAACAGTCCGGGGACCGGAGTGCCGAACGGTGACGCAGGGTCGGTATTGCCGCAGTCGTTGAGCGGGAGCGAAAAGCAATCCGCCAACTCGCTTCGCGGGGTAACACCCAGCGCCGGATATAGCACGTCGAAGCGAAGCGGATCGGCTTGTCCTTCGACATAAATTTCCATGCAATCGGCTTGAGGCGCGTAGCGGGTAATCGGCGCGGTTATTGTTTCCACCCCGGCCGCCGCGAGGTCGCTCACTTCTTTGGTGGTCAATTCGGCACACGCTTTCGGTAATAGCGTGATATCGTCCGAAAACTGGCGGAGAAAAAGCGCTTCGCTGGCCCCCGACAGATCGCATCCGACCACAGCGATGCGTTTGCCGCGATGCTCGTAGCCGTCGCACACCGGGCAATAGCGAAGCACATCATTGGCAATCGCGGCCTCATGGGTCGCCTCGTCCAGCGCAATCTGGTTAAGGATGATGCCGGTCGCCAGTATCAGCGACTTCGCCCGCCATGTCTCGCCATCCGCGCTGCTCAGCTCGAAAACCCCGTCTTTTCGGACCGCGGTTGCCACCGTTGCCTGGACAAGTTGCGCGCCATATTGTTCAGCATGATTGGTCATCCGTTCAACCAGGTCGGGGCCGGTAATTCCTTCGTCGAACCCGGTGACATTATAGGTCTTAGCGATCCGGCTGGCGCGGGCTTTGCCATCGTGAAGCACCAAGGTCGACCGGCAAAATCGGGCAGCATATAACGCCGCGCTTAACCCGGCAGGACCAGCGCCGACGATGGCGATTTCAAAGATTTCGGCTTGTCCGTCTTGCATGATTGTCTCCCTGTTCACACAACTGCGAGGTGCTTGAAATGTTCAATTATCGAAACCTTTACTGGTATAGCGTAAGCGATTCAGGATGAAAGCAACTGGCCCCATTCCCGCTGGCTATACAGCCGTGGACGGCGAACTCACGATTGGCGGGGTGACCGCCTGCGCACTGGTCGAGCAGGCCGGCGACACGCCGTTGTTCGTTTACTCGTCGGAGCATTTGCGCGCTCGGGTTGCAGCCTTGCGCACGTCGATGCCGGAGCGGCTAGCCATTCATTATGCGATGAAGGGCAATCCCTTTCCGCCGGTGCTGGCATTGATGAACGGCCTGGTCGACGGGTTCGATGTCGCGTCGGGTGGTGAGCTCGAACTTGCGCTTTCCGCGGGGGTCGCGGCGCACCTGATAAGTTTTGCCGGACCCGGCAAGCGTGATCGCGAACTGGAACGAGCGATTTCGCTTGGGGTTACGCTCAATTGCGAATCCGAAGGTGAAGTTGAGCGCGCAATTGATATTGGATTAAAGCTGTCCATTACGCCGCGCCTAGCCGTTCGCGTAAACCCGAGCTTCGACCTCAAAGGTTCAGGCATGAAAATGGGCGGGGGGGCGAAGCAGTTCGGCGTCGATGCCGAGCGGGTGCCTGCTCTGGTACATCGCATTATCGCGGCCGGAGCAGAATGGCGCGGCTTCCACATCTATGCGGGCAGCCAGGCGCTGAAGGCTGACGCGATCATCGAAATGCAAGCGCAGACTTTGGCATTGGTTGCCGAACTTACACAGGCCGTTGGTGTCTCGCCGCCGCATGTGAATCTCGGTGGCGGATTTGGCATCCCGTATTTTCCTGGGGACGAGCCAGTTGACATCATAGCCGTGGGAGCTGCGCTATCCGTGGCTTTCGACTCGTTGCCGCCGAGCCTGACAAACACCCAATTCTGCATCGAACTCGGTCGCTATCTGGTTGGTGAGGCTGGGGTTTACCTGACTCGGATCGTTGACCGGAAAATCAGCCATAATGAAGTTTTCCTGATTACCGATGGAGGCTTGCACCATCAGCTCGCGGCCAGTGGTAATTTTGGCACCGTGATCCGGCGTAACTATCCAGTGGCGATTGCAACGAAGTTCGGATCGGAGCCGGAAGAAGTCGCGTCAATCGTCGGATGCCTGTGCACACCGCTTGACAAGCTATCCGACAGCGCAAATCTGCCGCGTGCCGATGTGGGCGACTTGGTCGCGATTTTTTGCGCGGGGGCCTATGGTGCCAGCGCCAGCCCTGCCAACTTCTTGGGGCAGGGACCAGCACTCGAGATGCTGATTTAACCCCGACCGTTGTCCGCCGCGCCGCCGACCAGAAGAAAGCGCCGGTCGCAATAGCCACAATCGACATAACCTTTTTCGTCGATCTGCAGAAAAACGCGCGGATGGCCCAAAGCGGCGGGAATATCGCCGCTGCCGTCACAGGCAACACGGGGTTCGCGGACTCGAATGATTTCGGGCTGATTGGTCATGCCTGGGCCGTAGCAAAGTGATCACTGGCCCGCAACGGCCTCAAAAAGAATTGAGCGTTCCCGACCAATTACCAGCAAATACTGTCGGAGAAACTTCAACCTTCAACAAACATACGCTCATTGATAATCAAGCGTCGCAGTAAAAGTACCGGAGTAATTGCCAGCGGGCTGGGTCGCGCCGACGTTCAAGGTGCCACCGACCGTGAACCAAAAGATACCATTGGCGGGGACAATACGATATTGGGGCGATGTGCCAATCTGCTGCAATGTCGGGGCCGGGCCGATCGTAAAATTATTGACGGTCATCGCCGGGCCCGGTCCGGTCAGCAAAATGGTGTCGGGCGTGATCCGGATTCGCAGTCTCTGGTTCTGAGCGCCCATTCCGGCAAACCGTGCGACTTGATAATCATTGCCGACCAAAACGATCCCGTTTGATGCGGTTCGAACGTTGGTAGGTGACAGCGTAACGGTGCCAGCGACATTGCTCGGGATGATCCGGCCGAAATCGAGGTTTTCATATCGAATGAACGACAGCGGCGTAACGAGCTGAATCTGCGCATCACCCGCGTAAGTCCCTGCGTGCGCCGCAACCGGCAGCAGCCCGAGCGTAGCGAGAGCCACGCCAAACTTGGCCAAAAATGATGATATTGCCCCACGCATTCGAATATCCCTAGGCAACGGCATGTAACATTAAGCTATCGAGATTGGTTAACCGATATTAGGGTTTACAGAATCCAGCCGAATTTAACGGTTTGCCAGTGCCCCGCTGCCGATCAATGATAGTTGCTTGTGAAATGCTGTCGCCGCGATTGCACGCCATTAACGGGTCGGCTATCGCGGCCCAATGTCCGATCAAGCAATCTCAATTAACAACCTCTCCAAAACCTATGCTGGCGGCAAACAGGCGCTCGATGATGTCAGCTTCGATGTCGAGCAGGGATCGATTTTCGGTCTGCTTGGCCCAAATGGTGCGGGTAAATCGACGTTGATCAACATTCTCGCCGGGTTGGTGATGAAATCCAGCGGGTCGGCCTCGATTTGGGGTTTCAACATTGACGCCCACCCGCGCAATGCGAAAGCGTCGATCGGGATCGTTCCGCAAGAGATTATGTTCGACCCGTTTTTCACGCCAAAAGAAGCGCTTTAACTTCAGGCCGGTTTATATGGTGTCCGCAAAGCCAAACGCCGGACGATGGAGTTGTTGCGCGCCGTTCGGCTGGAGGACAAGGCGGATGCCTATGCGCGGACATTGTCGGGCGGCATGAAGCGGCGATTGCTGGTCGCCAAGGCAATGGTTCACACGCCGCCAGTAATCGTGCTCGATGAGCCGACTGCGGGTGTCGATATCGAGCTTCGCCAGCAGCTTTGGGATTATGTGCTCGAACTCAACAAAAGCGGCGTCACGGTTGTGTTGACCACACATTATCTCGAAGAAGCCGAGCAATTGTGCGACCGGATCGCGATTATCAACCACGGCAAGCTGATCGCCAACAAGCCGACACGCGAGCTGGTCGGCATGGCGCGCGAGAAAGCGGTCGTGCTGACACTCGACCGCGATGTTGCCGAGGCACCAACGCATGACGCGTTTGAAAAAGTTGAATTGGTCAGCGACCGCGTGGTTGAAATTACTTACAATAAGGACCGGATCAATGCAGGCGAAGTGCTTGCTGCAATGCAAGGATTGGGTCTGGGAATCATTGATGTGACCACCAAGGAAGCCGATCTGGAAGATGTTTTCCTCCGACTGACGAGTAACCAATAATGAACGCCGACGTCCTCATTATCGGTTCCGGCGCGGCCGGGCTGACGGCTGCGTTGCAGCTGGCGACTACCAGAAAAGTTGTTGTTCTTGCCAAGGGTTCGCTGTCCGACGGTGCTACCGCGTGGGCACAGGGCGGAATTGCAGCTGTTCTGGAGCCGGGCGATACCTTTGAAAGCCATATCGAGGACACGATGGTTGCGGGTGCCGGGTTGAATAATCGCGCTACCGTCGAGTTTGTGATCGAAAATGCGCCCGAAGCGATTGAGCGACTGGCGAAGCTTGGCGTGCCGTTCAATCTTGCCGGCGATGACTGGCATCTGACCCGCGAAGGCGGGCATAGCGCCCGCCGGATTGTCCATGTCGATGATGCGACGGGATGGGCAGTTCAACAGGCACTTGAAGCGGCTGCGAAGTCTAACCCCAACATCATACTGGTGCCCGATATGGTCGCGATTGACCTGATCATGGGGCGGCATCAGGAACGATTTTCGACGAGTGGCCGGGTCCACGGCGTTTACGCGCTCAACCGGCGGACTGGAAAGGTCGAGACATTTACCGCCAGCGCAACGATTCTGGCGACCGGCGGGGCGGGGCGGACATATCTCTATTCAACCGCACCGCGCGGAGCGACCGGTGACGGCATCGCAATGGCGTGGCGTGCCGGATGCCGCGTTTCGAACATGGAGTTTATGCAGTTCCACCCGACTTGCCTGTACAATCTGGAGGTCAAGAATTTCCTCATTACCGAGGCAGTGCACGGCGAGGGCGGCATATTGAAAAACCCCAAGACCGGGCATCGTTATATGCCCGATTATGACGAACGCGCCGAGCTTGCGCCGCGCGATATTGTCGCGCGCGCGAATGATGCCGAAATCAAACGCGACGGGCTGGATTATGTCCATCTCGATATCAGCCACAAACCGGCTGAATTTGTGAAAGAGCATTTCCCCAATATTTACGAAAAACTGATCGGTCTTGGCATCGATATCACGCGTCAACCGATCCCGGTTGTACCAGCGCAGCATTATACCTGCGGCGGCGTGCTGGTCGATCTCGACGGTCGAACCGATGCACCGGGGCTTTATGCGGCGGGCGAAGTTACGCAAAGCGGTCTGCACGGCGCAAACCGGCTGGCGTCCAATTCATTGCTCGAATGTTTCGTCTTCGGCGACGCCTGCGCGCGTCATATCGAGGCAAATTGGGACAGTCTGGTCCCCGCCCCCGCGATCGTGCCGTGGGATGACAGCAGAGTGACCGACAGCGACGAGGAAGTCGTGATTGCGCAATGCTGGCGCGAAATCCGCAATTTCATGTGGAACTTCGTTGGCATCGTCCGGACCACCAAACGGCTGGAACGCGCCAAACACCGCGTTGATCTGTTGCGCCAGGAGGTTGAGGAATATTACCGCCATTTCCGCGTTACGCCCGATCTAATCGAGTTGCGCAATCTGGTGGAGGTGGCTGACCTGATTATCCGTTCGGCGCTGTCACGGCACGAGAGCAGGGGATTGCATTACACGCTGGATTATCCCGAAATGGAGGCGGAGGCAGTTGACACTGTGCTGGTGCCGTAAAGAAATTTCACGTGAAGCTCGAGGTGCCGAAGGCGACCGCGAGCTTTGCGCGAAATACTTCTTTCCTACACGCGTGCGAATTGTCACAGTGGATTCAATGAATTTTGAGGCTAGAAAATGAACACTGTTTCTGTGCAATTCACTATCAACTTCCCCAGTTTTCGGCGCGTTTTCGGGCTAGCACTTTTGCTGAACGCCGCGCCTGCGGTGATCGCCGCAACGCCTGAAGAAACAGCGCGAGAGGTGCTTGCCAAAACGCCGATTATTGACGGGCATAATGACACGCCGCACCAGATTGCTGAGATTTTTGCGCGTGACTTTTCGAAGTTCAATTTGAACGGTTTACAGCCGGAAGTTCTGGCGAAAACACATACCGATATTCCGACGTCGCGAGCCGGGTTTTTGGGGGGGCAGTTTTGGTCGGTTTACGTTGAGGCTGGTTTACCCAAGCATGAGGCGGTCACGCGGACTATCGAACAAATCGATGTCGTTCGCCAGATGATCGCGCGTTATCCCGATGCTTTTGTGTATGCCGACACCGCCGTCGGGGTCGAGGCGGCGATGAAACGGGGTAAAATCGCCTCGCTCATTGGCATGGAGGGCGGCCATTCGATCGGCAGCTCGCTCGAAATACTGCGCCAGATGCACGCGCTTGGTGCTCGTTACATGACGATCACGCATAGCCTGACCACCGACTGGGCTGACAGCGCAACCGATGCGCCGAAGCACGACGGGCTGTCGCCTTTCGGTTTCGAGGTTCTGGCCGAAATGAACCGGCTGGGGATGATTGCCGACCTGAGCCATGTCTCCGAGGCGACGATGCACGATGTGCTCGACAAGGGCAAAGCGCCGGTGTTGTTTACGCACAGCAATGCGCGCGCGGTCACGCCGCATCCGCGCAACGTGCCCGATAGCGTGCTGAAACGGTTGCCGGAAAATGGTGGCGTGGTGATGGTAACCTTCGTGCCGGGCTTTACCTCGCCCGAGCGTCGGCAGTGGGAATATGAAAAGGCGTCGGTTGCCGCGCGGGCGAGGCTTGAATTTACGGGCAATCCTGTTGGCGAGAAAGCAGCTGTGGACGAATGGATCGCGCGGAGTCCGCAGCCTAAATCGACGCTCAAACAAGTCGCCGACCATATCGATCATATCCGCAAGGTAGCAGGAATCGATCATGTCGGCATCGGCGGGGATTTTGGCGGGGTGGACGAATTGCCGATAGGTCTGGAAAATGTTTCGACCTATCCAGCTTTATTCGCCGAGTTGGTCAGGCGCGGATATTTAAAGGCTGATCTGGCTAAGATCGCGCAAGGCAACACATTGCGCGTTATGCGCGGTGCTGAAAAGGCGGCGGGGCGCTAACCCCGCCGGACTATTTAGTCGAGCTTGACGGTCGCATATTGCGTCGCCGCGCCGCGCCGTTTGATGCCCAGCAGCAATGCGCTTCGGCCTGCTGACTTGGCTTCCCTTATCGCCGCCGCCAGCGCTTCCGGAGTACTGAGTGGCTTGTAGGTAGCCGACACGATGACGTCGCCGCGCTTCAATCCAGCCTGAGCACCAGTGCCACGACCGGGAACGTCGATGACGACACCCTTGATGTCGGCTCCCATGCCAAGCTGGCGAGCAATTTCGGGATCGAGCGCAAGGACGCTGAGGCCAAGCGCATCTCGAATGATTTTGGCGTCGGCAGTGCCGGTATCACCCTTGAAGTCTTTCTCTTCTTCAGGGTTGAAATTGCTCTGCGCCAGCTTTTCCTCTGTCGGGCGAGTTCCAACAACGGCTGTCAAGCGCATCGGCTTGCCTTCGCGCAAAATGTCGAGGGGAATTCTAGTGCCTGGCTTCTTGTTGGCCACAATATAGGACAGGGTCGCTTCGGGCGAAACTTCGCGACCATCGACCTTCAGCACGATATCGCCTTCTTTCAATCCGGCCTTTTCAGCACCTTCGCCAGCGACGACTCGGTTGACGAATTCGCCGCGGTTTTTCTCCAGGCCCAATGCGTCGGCCAGATCTTCGCCAACGGGGGCGATGCTGATACCGAGATAACCACGTTCGACGCGGACACCTCTTTTAAGCGATTCGACAACCGGAACCGCTTCTTCGGCTGGGATGGCGAAACCCACACCGATATTCGCGCCAATCGGAGAAATCAGCCGGTTGTTGATGCCGATCACTTCGCCCTTGAGGTTGAACAACGGTCCGCCCGAGTTGCCGGGGTTGATCGCGGTGTCGGTCTGGATGAAGCGGTCGTACGCGCCGCCCGAACCGATATTGCGCTGCAACGCCGAGACGATGCCAGCGGTCACGGTGTTGCCAAGGCCAAGCGGGTTGCCGATTGCGATAACCCAGTCACCAACGCGACTTTTCCTTGAGTCAGCCATTGCGACAAACGGCAATCCGGTTGCCTTGACCTTAAGCAAGGCAATGTCGGAGGATGGATCGCGACCGACGATATCAGCTTTATATTCTTTGCCGTCAAACAAGGTAACGGTGACGGTGTCGACGGCTTCTCCGGCTGGACCGCCAACGACAACATGGTTGTTGGTAACGATATAACCGTCGGCAGAAATCAGAAAGCCAGACCCGCCGCTGGCTTGATCCTGCCGTTGGGTGACTCGTTCACCGGTAAACGGATTGACGCCCGCCACAACCTCAACCTTTTGCTTGGTGGCAAAATTGACCACGGCAGGCTGCAATTGCGCAGCGAGATCGGCGAAGCTGGCAGGAGCGCCACCTGGAGCGAGGTTGATCTGCTCGGAGACCGGCGTGCCAGTCTGGGCGGTAACCGGATTGCCATTAACCAGCGCAAAAGTGCTGCCGGTAATCAGGAGCGCAGTAGTAGCTGCATAAACGTAACGCACGGATTTCATTCCTCTCGTCATATTCAAACGGGCGGGTATGGCCCAAAATCTGTCATTCGTTGGCGTCGTGAAGCTTAACGCCGATTGAATGGGCACCGGTTCATCCGGCAAATGTCATTCGCGCTTCGACTAACGACCGTTACGGAATTTATCGAAATAGGCATTGTCGGACGAGATAACCATATTCGTCTGACCGGTGCCATTTTCAAATGTCTGTCGGTAAGATTGTAAGGCGCGGTAGAAATCATAAAACTCTGGGTCCTTGCCAAAACTGATGGCATAGATCCGCGACGCTTCTGCCTCGGCATCGGCGACGATGATGCGCGCCTCTTTTTGGCCCTCCGCATTGATCGCGACAGCCTCTTGCTTACGAGCACTCTTCATCCGAGCGTAGGCCGACTGTAACGGCGTGCCGTCGGGAAGGTCGGCGCGCTTGATGCGGACATCAATAATTTGCGCACCGTATTTTCTGGCTTCTCGGTTGAGCGAGTTCTGGATATTGTCCATTACCTGACCACGTTCCGCGCTTAGCAGTGACGCGAAAGACCGCTTGCCCAATTCGTTCCGGAGCGATGATCCGAGGATCGTGCGAAGCTGCTCACGAAGCATGTCTTCGGTGCGGATCGTCCGGTACATAATCGCCGGTTCCGTCACCCGGAAACGGGCAAAGGCATCGACCTGCAAGCGAAGCTGATCGGTTGAAAGCACTTCCTGCCGTTCCATTTCCACACTCAAGACGCGCTTGTCGATCCACTGGATTTGCTCGATCAGCGGGATGCGGAAGGTAAGCCCCGCATTGGTTGCGCCGAATGGCTCATTCGGGTGGTATTTGTTCACGATACGAAGCGGTTGGCCATAGCTGCTGATGATTGCTTGCTTGGTTTCGGGAACGACCGAAACAGACATCGACAGCAGGACGAGCAAAGCCACACTGGCCATTGCCAGAAAAATCGGGTTGCGGATAAGAGCGCTATTCATCGTTTTGCTTCCGTCGCCGTCGCTTCGCTAGTCGAAGCACTAACTTTTCGTTTGAATTCGGGTATCGGCAGATAGGGCGTTACCCCTCCG
>JANPAM010000286.1:0-2513 GCA_031429915.1 Sphingomonadales bacterium
GCGGATATTGGTTTCACCAGTGAGGAACCATAGCATCTCGCGTGCCGCAGTCTTCCAGAACACGCGCTTAGTCGTCAAAAGCGGAATGGCGTCATCGGCCAGCGAAAATCGCATCGTTGCGCCAAACAACGCCTTTGTACCGATGCCCGTCCGGTCGCGCTGGACCGTGCCTTCGGTCCATATCCGCCGCATCAGCGATAGATATTGTTCTTCATAATGCAGTTCGTTTGCCATCGTCAGCAAAGTTAGAAGCGTAACGCGATTCTGGCAACCGCTGGTCTCCGCGTATTAACCATGTCCGGCCAACGCCGAAAACGCTCGATTTATCCTTAACCATTCCTTGATGTTCTATCCGTATCGCCACCTTATGCATGCGCACATAGTCATTGTAGACGATCGCTCCACAAATTTGCGGGTTTACGCGCAGTATGTGGCAATGATGGGTCCGGAATTTTCCGCCAAATGTTTCCACAGCGCGGTGGAAGCGTTGGATTGGCTACAAACTGAACCCGCCGACCTCCTCATCGTTGATTACCGCATGCCCGAAATGAATGGCGCTGAATTCATCAGCAAAGTTCGTGCCCGTTCTACGGGCTCTCACATTCCAGCGATTATTATCACTGCACGACAGGATCGCGAATGCCGGATCAGCGCGCTCGATGCCGGCGCTACTGACTTTCTACAAAGCCCTGTGTCGCATATCGAATTTCGGGACCGCGCACTGTTGCTGCTGGGCCAGCATTATAAACAAATCGAACTCAAACAAGCGCTTTCGGCAGCAGCGGCTGCAAGTCCGGGTGATGTGGAAGTCGATGCGCCCGACGGCAAGTCGATGCTTGAGCAGATTATCGATACGACGCCGATTTTGATCAACGCCACCGACCGGGACGGAAAATACCTGTTTTTAAATTCGTACCAGGCGGCACTATTCGGACAAGAGCCCGATGAACTCGTCGGGCGTTCGGTGTTCGAGCTGTTCGATCGCGAGCTTGCCGACCGCGAGCTACGCCGAAATAATGTCATCCTCGAAACAGGCATTACGATCCCCAACTACGAAGAGAAATTCGTGAGCGAAGGAATCGAGCTCATTTTCCACTGCAACAAATCACCGTTACTCAACAAGGACAACCAAATAATCGGTGTCCTAACCACAGGGCTGGATATTACAGCGCGCAAATTCGCTGAAGAGCATCGAACCCATTTGGCACTCCACGATATGCTCACCGGATTGCCAAACAGGACGTTGCTGGCCGAGCGCATGCGGCTGGCCATAGATATCAGCATCGCCACCGGCAGAGGCGCTGCATTGCTGTTGCTCGACCTTGACCGGTTCAAAGTCATCAACGACACCAGAGGTCACCAAACGGGGGATGTGTTGCTTCGCCAAGTGGCGGAACGGATAAGTAACGCAATTGGAGTCGACAATTTTGCGGCGCGAATTGGCGGTGACGAATTTGCCGTCATTCTTGAGCGTTTGGAAACTGGCACCGACGTGCAGTCGCTGTGTACTCACTTGCTGGCGAAAATTGGCGAGCCATATTCCATCGGTGGAGTGGAGCAATTAATCGGTGCCAGCATAGGCGTCGCTAGTATTCCCGATGACGGTACTTCGGCGGACGAATTGCTGCGCCTCGCTGATCTTGCGATGTATGAAGCCAAGGCCGCTGGACGGAATTGCTTTTGCTTCTTTACGCCGCGGCTGAATTTGGTTGCCCAACTAAACGCGAACGTCGAAAGCGACCTGCGTGAGGCGCTTAACCTCGAACAGCTGTTCCTTGAATATCAGCCGATAGTCGACATTGCCAGCGGCAACTATATTGGCTTGGAAGCATTGGTAAGATGGCAGCACCCCGTGCGCGGTCGCCTCGTGCCCGCCGATTTCATCCGCGTCGCAAACGATTCAGGCCTGATCGGTCGCATCGGCAACTGGGTGATCGAGGCCGCATGCCAACAAATCGCGGAATTCAAGGCTCGCGGGATCAGCTTGCCGCATGTCGCGGTTAACGTATCTCCCAAGCAGTTCCAATATTCGGCGATATCGGCGCAGATCCTCGACAGTATTGCAAAGCACGGGATCGAACCGGAGCAATTCGCGATTGAGATTACCGAAGAGCTCCTTCTGGAGCACAGCAAAGATGTGCATGACCAACTGGCGGCGCTTCGCGCTAACGGGGTTGGCATATCGATTGACGATTTTGGTACTGGGTATTCATCGTTACAATATCTGCGCGATCTTCCGGCAACGCGGTTAAAGATCGATCAGACATTCGTCTCCCGCATCGAACGATCGGCGGCCGACCGGGCGATTATTTCCACTATTGCACACCTTGCCCATGCTTTGAACATGCGCGTGGTTGCCGAAGGGGTCGAAACCGAGGCGCAATTATCGTTGTTGCGCGCGTCGGGATGCGACGAGGTGCAGGGATATTTCATTGGACGTCCGATGTCGGTAGATCAGTTAGGTCAGCTCTTTAACGGCGAACCTGCTCGTTTTGAGACGAGCACCCGGTGAA
>JANPAM010000287.1:0-3639 GCA_031429915.1 Sphingomonadales bacterium
CGCTGCCAATGCGGCGTTGACGCCCTCGCTGTGGCGCGTTGCACTAAAAGGCCGCGCAAACAGCATAGATTTCGCAACCCGCTCGCCAGCGCGCATTATTCCCGGCAAAGGCACGTACCGGCTTGAGCCGACTACACTCGATTTGACAAAAGGGTCGATCCAGCTCGCCGGTGATTACGGACGCGGTCTGAATATCCAGAGCAGGCTCAACAATGTCGATCTGGCGATCATCAATCCCGTTTATTCGGGGCTTGGTCTTGGCGGCTCCGCGACAGGCAGTCTCGATTTTGCGCAAAGCTCGCCCAATGCGTTTCCCCAGGCCGATGCGCGGCTGACAATTACAAATTTCACACGAAGCACCTTGGCGTCGATGTCGCGTCCGGTTGATATGAATATTGTTGGACGCCTGTTACCGAACGGCGGCAATCTGCGCGCCATTGTCCGCAGGCGTGGTACTGTCATCGGACGGGTCCATGCTGACCTCACTCCGTTGCCGCCAACTGCGGGGGACTGGACGACGCGGTTGTGGGCTGCGCCTTTATCGGGCGGCGTGCGCTATAACGGCCCGGCCGAAACGTTGTTTTCGCTGGCGGCACTTCCCGACCAGAGCCTGAAAGGCGCGATTGGCGTTGCCGCAGATTTCTCCGGACGGGTACAGTCTCCGCAACTAAGCGGCGTCGTGCGCGCGACCAACCTGGTGTATGAAAACAGCACCTACGGCACCAAATTAACTCAGCTAAAACTGCGCGGAACCTTTACCAACGATCAACTGGATGTCGAAGAATTGACAGCTAAGGCGGGCAAAGGCACCGTAACCGGCAGCGGTTTTGTAAGCCTCAGCTCCGCCAAGGGTTTTCCGGTTCAGCTAAAACTCGATCTGCAAAATGCCAGAGTCGCTGATAACAATGATCTCGCGGCATCGGCAACAGGCACGCTAACTATCGTAAATGGCCTAAACCAGCCGCCGACAATTAGCGGCACATTGCAGTTGCCCGAAACCAAATACCGCATCGTCCGGCAAGGATCAGTCAAGGTCGCAACGCTCACTGGCATCCGTCGGAAAGTTCCGCTCGGTCGGGTGAAAGTCACAGGCGATGCCGATCCGATCCAGGGGCTGCCAGTTAACTGGAAACTGGACATCGACGTTGTTGCGGATGACAAGCTTTATGTCACCGGAATGGGTCTGGATTCCGAATGGTCGGGCCGTTTGAAATTTACTGGCATTGCTGGCGCGCCCATCATTTCAGGCCGGATTGATCTCATCCGCGGCAACCTTGGATTCGCAGGTCGCTCGTTCGAAGTGCAAAGCGGTCGGGTGAATTTCGAAGGGACGGCGGTTAGCAATCCAACGCTTCGTGTCGTCGCGTCAGGCGAAGCCGACGGCGTGGTCACCAATATTATCATCACCGGCCGTGCCTATGACCCGCAGATATCGTTCAGTTCTATACCCAATCTACCGCAAGACGAAGTGATGGCGCGGATATTGTTCGGTAACAGCATCGCCGAACTGTCGGCAATCCAGGCGGTTCAACTGGCAAGCTCGCTGAATTCGCTTCGCGGCGGCACCGGCGGACTGAACCCGCTCGGTGTTTTGCAGTCGGCGTCGGGGATCGACCGGCTTCGTTTGCTCGGTCCCGATGATAAAACCGGGCGGGGAAACGCCATCGCTATCGGCCAATATATTTCGAACGACATCTACGTCGAAATCGTCACCGACGCGCGCGGCTATACCGCCAGCCAGATCGAAATCAGCCTGACCCCGGCGCTATCGCTGCTCAGCCAGGTCGGCTCATTCGGCGGATCGAACGTCAACCTCCGCTACCGAAAGGACTATTGATGAGGGCCGTGGTGCTCTCGTTCGTGTTGTTGACGGGGTGTTCCGAAAAACCCTCGTTTGACGAACAATTCAAAAAACAGTCAGCGGAAATCGAGACCGAGGCCAAGAAGCTAGAGCGCGATTTGAAGACGCAGATAGAGCTGGTGCCGGAAGCGAGCGAAACGGGGTCGACCGAAGACGGTGCCAAAAACTAGCGCTAAGCTTATTCGGAAAATTGGTCGGGACGACAGGATTCGAACCTGCGACCCCCACACCCCCAGTGTGATGCGCTACCAGGCTGCGCTACGTCCCGACCGGAAACGGGCCTATATGGGGCATCGGTATGGATTGCAAGCTGGTAACCCGCGCTTTGACATTGCGCGAAGGGTCCCCAAGTGATAGTCGCGCCCGATTGTTCTAAACCGCTGCGGAAAGCAGGGTGTTAACCATAATTTATGCGGGGTTATTTTGATGGATTCGCTTTTCGTTTTGGCCGCTGCTGGTGGTGGGGCTTCTGCCATGTTTGTGCAGATTTTCCCTTTGATCCTTATTTTTGTCGTGTTCTATTTCTTCCTGATCCGCCCGCAGCAAAAGCGTGCGAAGGAGCATGAGGCAAAGATCAATTCGGTGCAGAAGAACGACGAGGTCGTCACCGGCGGTGGCCTGATGGGCAAAGTCATCAAGGTTGCCGACGACTATGTAGAGGTTGAAATTGCGCCAAATGTCCGCGTCAAAGCGGTCAAGTCGACGCTTACCAACGTGCAGTCACGCAGTGTAAAACCTGCCAACGATTGAGCTACGGGGTTGAACTGCGCGTTTCTTAACCCCAACTTCTGTCCTTCTGATCAAGTCCGGACCAACATATGTTAGATTTTCCCCGTTGGCGCGTTTGGATGCTAAACATCGTCTTGGTGGTCGGCGTGCTGTTCGCACTGCCGAGCGTGCTGCCTGCTAATATCCGCGCGCAGGTTGCGCAATATCTGCCGACGCCGACGATCAACCTCGGGCTCGATCTGGCGGGGGGTAGCCACATCCTGCTAGAGGCTGACAGCGCCCAGCTCGAACAGACGCGGCTTGAAGCACTCGAAGACGGGATCAGAGGCGCGATGCGTCGTACCGAACCGCGTGTTACGATAACCGACGTATCACGCGCTGGTGGAAACTTGAGTTTCAGCGTTACCGACCCGGGTCAGGTCGATGCCGCGCGCGAGGCTTTGTTGCCGCTGACGAGCAACAGCACCGGCGGACGAGACTGGAACATTGGCGTGAATGACGGCAACCGGATCGTGCTGACACCGGCAGGAACAGGCACAGAAACCGCGATGAACCAGGCCATGGACACTGCCAAGGACGTCATCGACCGGCGGATTAACGCGCTTGGTACGCTTGAACCCGATATCCGGCGACAGGGCGAAGACCGGATTAGCGTGGCAGTTCCAGGGCTCGATGACCCAGAAGCATTGAAGGCGCTGATCGGCAAGACCGCGAAGCTTGAGTTTAAGCTGGTCGACGAACTCGCCGACCCGGACCAGACGGCGCTGGGCAAAGCACGCGTCGGCAGCCAGATTTTGCCTTATCCATCGAACCCAAGTGGCTTGCCCAATATCGCAGTTCGTCGTTTGGGTGGAATCGCGGGCGACAAATTGGTCAAGGCTGACCCGACTTTCGACCAGCAAACCAATGAACCAGCGGTGACGATCCAGTTCGACGGCGAAGGCGGGCAGAAATTTGCTCGAATGACTCAGCAGAACACCAACAAGCTTTTCGCGATTATTCTCGACGGGCAAGTCATTTCAGCTCCGGTGATTAAGGAACCGATTTTC
>JANPAM010000288.1:0-4951 GCA_031429915.1 Sphingomonadales bacterium
TTGCGTTAAGGGCGCGGCGAAATCGGGCGATTAAGGTCGCCCCACTCCCAAAAGGCTTTATTATATGTCCCTTCGCAATATCGCGATTATCGCGCACGTTGACCACGGCAAAACCACGCTGGTTGACCAGCTTTTCCGCCAATCCGGCACCTTCCGCGACAATCAACGCGTCGAAGAACGGGCAATGGATTCGAACGATCTTGAAAAAGAACGCGGAATCACGATTCTCGCCAAGTGCACAAGCGTCGAGTGGGAAGGCAACCGTATCAATATCGTCGATACACCCGGACACGCCGACTTCGGTGGCGAAGTTGAACGCATCTTGTCGATGGTCGACGGCGTTATCCTTCTGGTCGATGCGTCCGAAGGCGCGATGCCACAGACCAAGTTTGTGACTGGCAAGGCGTTGGCGCTGGGCTTGCGTCCAATCGTCGTGGTCAACAAGGTCGACCGTCCGGACGAACGTATTCAGGAAGTGCTCGACGAGGTGTTCGATCTGTTCGTCTCGCTCGATGCAACCGATGATCAGCTTGATTTCCCTGTGCTCTATGCTTCGGGCCGCAACGGCTACGCCTCAATCGACCCCGACCGTCGTGAGGGTACATTGACGCCGATGTTCGAAACCATTGTCTCGCACGTTCCACCGCCAAAGGCCGACGTTGACGGCGAGTTCAAAATGCTCGTCACCTTGCTCGACCGCGATAACTTCTTGGGCCGTATCCTTACCGGCCTCGTGCTGTCGGGCACCGTAAAAGTGAACCAGCAAATCCACGCGCTTAGCCCCGATGGTAAAATCGTCGAAACCGGCCGCGCGTCTAAAATCATGTCATTCCGGGGTCTTGAGCGCGTTCCCGTTGACGAAGCCAGAGCTGGCGACATCATTTCCATCGCCGGAATGACCACCGCAACCGTGGCCGACACAATCGCTGAACCTACAGTGACCGAGCCGCTTCACGCACAACCAATCGATCCACCGACGCTGTCGATGCGTTTTTCGGTGAACGACAGCCCAATGGCTGGCCGCGAAGGCACTAAGGTTACGAGCCGTATGATCCGCGACCGTTTGATGCGCGAAGCCGAAAGCAACGTCGCCGTTCGAATCACTGAAGCCGCCGATAAAGACAGCTTTGAAGTCGCAGGACGCGGCGAATTGCAGCTCGGCGTTCTCATCGAAACGATGCGCCGCGAAGGTTTCGAACTCGGCATTTCGCGCCCGCGCGTATTGTTCGGCGAAGACGATGACGGCAAGCGGACAGAGCCTTATGAAACCGTCGTCATCGACGTTGACGATGAATATTCGGGAACCGTCGTTGAGAAAATGGCCGTCCGTAAAGGCGAAATGACCGACATGCGGCCTTCAGGTGGCGGCAAGACGCGCATTACCTTCAGCGCGCCGTCGCGCGGCCTGATCGGCTATCACGGCGAATTTCTGTCCGACACGCGCGGCACCGGCATCATGAACCGGCTGTTCGAAAAATACGGCCCCCACCGTGGCCCGATTGAAGGCCGCAAGAACGGCGTTTTGATTTCAAACGGCAGCGGGGAGGCAGTTGCCTACGCCCTCGGACCGTTGGAAGAACGCGGCATCCTGATGGTTTCGCCGGGCGAAGCGCTTTATGAAGGCATGATTATCGGCGAGAATGCCAAGCCGGACGACCTCGAAGTCAACCCGATGAAGTCGAAGCAGCTGACGAACTTCCGCTCGACCGGCAAAGACGACGCAATCCGCCTCACCCCGCCTTGGCGGATGACGCTCGAACAGGCGATTGCCTATGTCGATGATGACGAGATGGTCGAAGTAACGCCCAAAAACATCCGCTTGCGCAAACGCTTCCTCGACCCGAACGAGCGCAAGAAGCAAAGCCGGTCAAAACAGGCGGCCTGACAACCATACGAAAAAGGGGTGCCGGTTTTCACCGACACCCCTTTTTTCTGGTACTGTTTACGATCTGCTTAGAAGCGGAACGCCGCTGTGATCCTGATGTTGTGCATATCAAAATCGCTGTCGCTGCGACGGAAATCGGTACCGCCGCCGTTCAACAGAAACGGGTTGGTTGCGGGCGCTGTGCCGCGACCGACGTTTACCCGGTAATCGTCATCAACGAAATTGGTGTAAAGATATTCTAGACCCATCGTAAAATTGTCGAATATTTTAACTTCGGTACCACCGCCGTAGGAATAACCCCAGCTGTTGGTTTTACCGTTATTCGCAAAGCTGTTGGCGGCATTGCTGGTTGAAAAGCTATTTTCAATCTTGCCATATGCCGCACCACCGGTTGCATAAAACAATGCGCCGCGAGCGGCATAACCAACGCGCGCGCGCGCTTGAGCCGAATATTCCAGTTCACGGGTAAACGTGTAATTGGCTGGGGTTGTGCTGAACGCCGTTACGCTGTCGCGTGCCTCATTTTTGCCGCCCTCGAGGAGGAAGCCATAAACGATGTTACCTTGCTGCACGTCGTAACCAGCGCGGACATTATATTCGAGGCCATCACGGTCTCCACGACAACCATCTGCGGCAACGCGACTATTCGCAGCGCCACCACAAAAACCGGTTGAGAACGCATTGGCACCGGTCGTCGTGAATACGCCGTTGTTGAAGTCGCCGTCGCGGTTAGTGTCGAACAACACCGATTCACGACGGTCATTGTTTTGCGCTGCAAGCCCCAGTGAGCCGCCGATATATGCACCTTCCCATTCTTCATCTTCAGATTGGGCATAAGCGGGAGCCGAAACCACGGCAAACGGAGCAGCTGCGAGGAGCAGATAATGAGTAATTTTCATTGGGAGAGGTCCTTCTGTCTGTTGGTAACCGACCAACAACGCACGAGCACGCGATTCAGATGCAACGATCATTAAATTAACAGCCGAATGTTGCTCGCTACAAATTAGCACCCGCAGCAGCCCCGCTCGCCCAAGCCCATTGAAAATTATATCCGCCTAGCCAGCCGGTTACATCCACCGCCTCGCCGATGAAATACAGACCTGCCATCTTGCGCGCTTCCATCGTTTGTTGCGACAGGCCGTCCGTTGCGATGCCGCCCAAAGTCACTTCCGCTTTAGCGTAACCCTCGCTGCCATTGGGGGTGAACGGCCAGTTGCCGAGAAGCTGACCCGCCTCGACCAGACTGCTGTCTTTTTGATCAGCGAGATTCCCGGCCATCATCAACCTGCCTGCAAGCGCTTCTGCCAATCTTGCCGGCAACAGCCTGTCGAGCGTTGACTTCAATGTAGCCTTCGGCCGTGCCCGTTTTTCCGCGAGCAATAATTCAGCCAAGCTAACGCCCGGAAGGAAATTGATTCCAATGCTTTCGCCCGGTCGCCAGTAACTGCTGATTTGCAGTATTGCGGGGCCGCTTAGACCACGGTGGGTAAATAGCCCAGCTTCGCAAAACTCCGTCTTCTGATGTCGCGCTGCCACGTCGGTGGACACGCCGGAAAGTTCACGGAACAGCACATCATCGCCTCCTAGCGTTAACGGCACCAAAGCCGGGCGCGGTTCAACCACTTTCAGCCCGAACTGCCTCGCCAGTTCATAGGCAAAACCAGTGGCACCCATTTGGGGAATGCTCGGTCCCCCGGTCGCAACAACTAATGAGGGCGCTGTTGCCGTAAGACCATTATACGAAACACAATACGCGTTGCTATCGTGCGATACGTCACTGACTGGCGCGTTAAATGCAAAATCGACGCGCCCGCCCGAGGCTTGGGCGCTGTCACACTCGGCCATCAGCATTTCAACGATCTGCCGCGCTGATCCATCGCAGAATAGTTGCCCCAACGTCTTTTCGTGGAAAGCGATGTCATGCGCCCGCACCAGCGCGATGAAATCCTGCGGGGTATATCGGCCCAACGCAGATTTGGAGAAGTGAGGGTTCGCCGAAAGAAAACGCTGTTGCGCGTGGCCGCTGGTCGCGTTGACATTGGTGAAGTTGCAACGCCCGCCGCCCGAAATCAGGATTTTTTTGCCGGGCACGCTAGCATGATCGATCACCAGCACCCGCCGCCCCCGCTGTCCCGCAGTGAGCGCACACATAAGCCCCGCCCCGCCGGCGCCGAGAATAATTACATCATATGAACTTTGGACCATCGGATGGCCATGCCACGGCATTCGCAATAATGCACCCCGCCGCTTGGAGCATTATTGCAAAGCTACCCCTTTTACTGCAAAGGCACCGCCATGACCGATACTCAAGACACTCCGCCCGATCATCTTTCAATCAACCCCTCCAGTCCTCATTTCGACGGTAACCTGTTGTCACGCGGCGTCGGCATCCGTTTCAAGGGCGAAACGCGGACCAATGTTGAGGAATATTCGATTTCCGAAGGCTGGATCAAGGTGCAGGCCGGCAAGGCGCGTGATCGCAAGGGCCAGCCGCTGTTGCTCAAGCTAAGTGGCCCGGTTGAGGCGTGGTACGAAGACTTAGGCGACGATGCGCCAGTCGCGAAAGCTTAAGACCCAGAGAACAACGCCACAATCTTTGCCAATTGGTCATTGACCGGATCCAGATCGCCGTCGTTGGTCTTACCAAGCCGCACTATCGTCAATTTATGCTTCGGCGAGACAAGCACAAATTGTCCCAAATGACCGAGCGCAGAAAACACGTCGTGCGGGCCTTTGTCGGGGAATAGCACCTGATCGCGGCCATCGTTCCGTTTTCGGTTGAGCCAGATATGTCCGCCATAGCTATTGTCGGTCG
This sequence comes from Sphingomonadales bacterium, assembly GCA_031429915.1. Classification (GTDB taxonomy): domain Bacteria; phylum Pseudomonadota; class Alphaproteobacteria; order Sphingomonadales; family Sphingomonadaceae; genus Sphingorhabdus_B. The sequence continues at coordinate 4,701 of JANPAM010000288.1, forward strand.
AGCTCGGCTTTTTCATGAAACGCGTCCAGCTTGTTGGAAGCAACTGCGCTGCCCGGACCGAACCATTGTTGCGCAGAAATTCGCCGAACTTAGCCCAATCACGCGCAGTCGCATGAATGACGCTGCCACCCAGCATCGTCCCGTTGCGATCAAATTCAGGAAAAGCGCTGGTCATGCCGAGCGGCTCGAACAGCCGCCCACGCGCATATTCAAGCATCGCGTCGCGGCGAATGACAGGGTCTTTGCTATCG
>JANPAM010000289.1:0-2894 GCA_031429915.1 Sphingomonadales bacterium
CGCTGGCGGCCATCGCGGCGTTGATTTTTCCACGCCTCGTTGCTGCCGATGGCGACGCCGGTCGCTTCCTCCCGCTCGATATGGTTCGCAACGCGGCTAACGACCATGGTCGATGTCTCGACAATCGAACGAGTGCGCGTACCCGACATCAGCATCGCAGCGCTCACTGCCTGCGCAACAAACAGCGCGAGCGCGGTGACCAGCAGAATTTGACCGTATAGACTACGCGGCCAGAAATATTGCCCCACCTTCCCCATTACAGCCTCCGGACTTCGGTCGAAAACCGGTATCCGCCGCCCCAGATGGTCTTGATATGCTGTGGATCCTTCGCATCGACTTCAATTTTGCGGCGGAGGCGGCTGACCTGATTATCAATGGCCCGGTCGAACGGTCCACCCTCGCGTCCACGAGTCAGATCGAGCAATTGGTCGCGAGTCAAAACTTGCCCGGCGCGTTCGATTAATGCTTCGAGCATTCTAAACTCACCCGACGACAGCGACACCAATACGCCTTCGGGATCGTGCAAAGTCTGTTCACCGGTATTAAGCGTCCATCCGGCAAAATTATAGCTATCCCCACTGCCGCCGACTTTGGGCAACCCCGAAGAAACCCGGCGCAGCACCACTTTGATCCGCGCTACCAGCTCGCGCGGTGAGAATGGTTTCACGACATAGTCATCTGCGCCGATTTCCAATCCGATGATCCTGTCGGTTTCTTCGGATTTTGCGGTCAACAAGATGACCGGTGGGCCGTTGTTTGCGGCTATGTGACGGCACAGGCTCAATCCATCCTCTCCGGGCATCATGATGTCGAGCAAAACGAGATCGATATCGTATGACAACAGTGACGACCGCGCCATCGACGCATCGGCTGCATCGGTTACTCGAAAACCCTGCCGCTCGAGATATTTGCTTAGTGGATCGCGGATCGACGCCTCATCGTCGACGAGCAGCAGATGTTGGCGGGTCTTGGTCATCGGGCGATACTGTCTGGCTATTGCGGACGAAATGGCAATCGAAAAGGCCGAGGGCACCGGTTGAGCGCCCCCGGCCAAGTTATGACACGGTCAGAAAAGGGAGGGAAAAGACCGCGCCAGCAAAGCTAATTAGTTGGCGTCAACCGCAGGGGCGGGGCGATTGCCGCGCATGCCTTGGCGCTGGGCCTTGCGTTCATCCGCAGAAATCGAACCATCATTATTGGCGTCGGATTTTGCAAAGCGCGCTTCGGCAGCAGCCCGGAATTCCGCCTGGGTGACCGACTTGTCGCCATTGGTATCGGCCATTGCCAGCATTCTCATGCCGCCGCCTTTGCCACGACCGCCCATCCGGTGAGCTTTATGGCCGGGGCCTTTGCGTTCACTACGCATCTCGCGACGATCTTCGTGTTTGGCTATGCGTGCTTCATGTGCTGCGACAAATTCTGGCTCACTCACCGCACCATTCTTGTCGGCGTCCATCGTCGCAAAATGCTCTTTCACTTTTGCTGCTCGGTCGGCCTGGTTGAGTGTGCCGTCGTTGTTGACGTCCATTTTTGTAAATCGGGCGTCGGCACCGACCATTGCTTCGGTCTTGCTAACCGCGCCGTTGCCATCGGCATCAATTTTCATTTTGCCCGCACCGGGCGCTGCGTAAAGTGCTGCCGAAGCCAGAAGCATGGCTGACACGCCGCCGAATAAAATAGGTTTCTTCATGGTAGAGTTCCTTGATCAGTTCTGCCGGTGGTCCGGTTAAACATCGTATAGGAACAATATGTCGCAGTGCTGTGTCAGGGCAATGCTGACTTTGTCGCAAAGTGTATCAAGGGGGTGCCGAACTCTGGAGCGGGTAAGGGGAATCGAACCCCTCTAGCTAGCTTGGAAGGCTAGTGCATTACCACTATGCTATACCCGCTCATTCGCGACAATCGCGGCGCTGCAATTACCCGCAGCGTGCCGCGCCGTCAATCAATGCTTCTTGCCTGCCCAAATGCTCTTGTATGACAAGAACGCCAGAACCGTAAAGATCAACAGAAAGCCCAAGGCTGCCCAACCGGCAGTTTTGCGGTTTTCCATCTTAGGCTCAGCCGTCCATGTAAGAAATGCCGCGACGTCTTTTGCCATTTGCTTCTTGGTCGCTTTGGTTCCGTCATCATAAGTAACCTGGTCGTCGCTGGTCAGCGGCGGGGCCATCGCGATATTCAGATTGGCAAAATACGGATTATAATAAAGTCCGTCAGGTGTTTTCGCGTCAGGGAATTCCTTGAGCAATTCGGCTGGCTGAGCGCCATAACCAAGCAGCAACGAGTAAATATATGCAGGACCGTCTGCACGGGCCTTGGTAATCAGCGAAAGATCTGGTGGCAGCGCATTGTTGTTCGCAGCACGAGCGGCGGTCTCGTTGGCGAACGGCGAGGGTATCTTGTCTGCAGGGATGCCAGGGCGCGTAGCGGGTTCGCCGGTAACCGGATCAATCGACGGAACTTCGGTCTTCCAGCCCTTGGCAATCGCCTTTACTTCGTCTTCGCTGTAGCCAAGGTCAGAAAAGTTGCGAAACGCGACCAGATTCATGCTGTGGCAGGCTGCGCAAACTTCGGTGTAAACCTTTAGCCCGCGTTGTAACTGACCACGGTCAAATTTTCCGAGCGGACCGTCATGCGTGAATTTTTCGCCGACCGGCTTTTTGTGAAATGCATGCTCGGCCGTCTCCACCGCTGGTTCGGTGAAAAACGTGACAAGGCTGTTGCCGAACGAGATCAGCAGCATCCCGCTGAAAAACAACCCGACCAGAAATGCGAAGAGACGAACCATAATTGTGCGCTTTCCCTGTTAAGCGGTCGCGATTTCGAGCGGCTTGCCGGTAACGGCTTCGGTGATCGAATTAGGCAGCGGAAGCGGCTTTTCGATGCGCGAAACAATC
>JANPAM010000290.1:0-5506 GCA_031429915.1 Sphingomonadales bacterium
GCGCATGGCAATGGATAATCCCACAGGACTCCGTCCCGAAACTCTTGCGGTCGCGTATGGCTATGACCCCGAAATGGGCATGGGTTCGGTAAAGCCGCCGATCTTCATGACATCGACGTTCGTTTACCCGTCGGCGCAGCACGCAAAGAATGTACATGAGGCATTTTTCGACAGAACCGGGCCTTTGGTTGGCGAAACCAACCACATTTATTCGCGACTTGGCCATCCGGGTCTGGATTTTCTGGAAAAGCGACTGGCGGCGATTGATGGCGCCGAGGAAGCGGTAGCCTATAGCAGCGGTATGGCTGCGCATTCGAGTATTGCTCTCGCCCATGTCCGCCCCGGTGACAGCGTGATCCACGGCCGCCCCATATATGGCGGCGTCGATATGCTCTACAACAGCATCATGCCGCAATTCGGCTCGCATGGGGCGGCGTATCTGGACGGCACCGATGAGACGGACGTTCGCGCCGCTGCCGACGAAGCGATGGCGAAGGGGCCATTGAAACTTATCATTGCCGAAACGCCCGCCAACCCGACTGCTGCGATCATCGACCTCGACCTGATGGTTCGCATTGCCGACGAGCTTGGCGCAAAGCAAGGCCACCGCCCCCTCGTCGTTGTCGACAACACGTTGCTTGGCCCCTTTGCGCAGCGGCCCATCGAACACGGTGTCGACCTGTGTATGACCTCGCTCACCAAATATTGCGGCGGGCATAGTGATTTGCTCGCAGGCGGAGTCAGCGGTCGCAAAGAACTAATCGAGCAATTGCGGGCGCAGCGGACGACGTGGGGCAATCATCTTGACCCTTACACATCATGGCTAGTCCTGCGGTCGCTAGAATCAGTCGCGGTCCGAACCGAGCGGGCGATGGAAAATGCGCGGGCGGTCGCCGAATTTCTCCGCGATCATCCGAAGGTTGCTGGCGTCACATATTTGGGTTTCCTCGAAGAAGGCACTCGGGCACGGGCAGTGTATGATCGGCAGTGCAAAGCGGCGGGATCGACCTTTTCGTTTCATCTGAATGGCGGTGAGGCCGAAGCTTTCCGGATGCTCGATCAATTGAAGCTGTTGAAGTTGGCCGTCAGTCTGGGCGGCTCTGAAACATTGATCTGCCATTCGGCGAGCACGACGCATTATGCAGTCGCGCCCGAGCAACGATTGGCAGGCGGCATTACCGATGGCACGATCCGCTTGTCGGTCGGGCTTGAACATGTCGATGATCTGATCTCGGATTTGCGCCAGGCGCTGGAGGCGGTGTGATGGAACTGAATTTTACTGGCACCGATATCTGTGCGGTGAACGGCACGCGCGGCGAACCCGAGGCGCGTTATGACGTTGTTGTTGTCGGGGCCGGGCCGAGTGGCATTGCGACTGCTATCGACGCTGCCAGGGCAGGTTTATCGGTTCTTCTCGTGGATGAAAATCCGGTGTCGGGCGGCCTTATGGGCAACGATACGCCGCTCTATTACGGCGGACGCATGACCGCCGCGACGCAAAACAGCGAACGAATGCTCGAAGCCATTTTTATGAGTATGCCAGCGCTGGAAAACGCAATGGAGGCGGGCGTCGAACTCTTGCTCGGCACGACAGCATGGGGTGTTTACCGCAACGGGCCCGGCGTCGCGAGCCTGCCCGAACAAGTGGTTGGGCTGGCCGATGCCGAACGGTCCTGGCTGGTCGGTTTTGACAGGATTGTGCTAGCAACAGGCGCGCGCGATCTGGCGATGGCGTTTCCGGGATGGAACCAGCCAGGGGTGATGGGAGCGGCTGCGTTGCAGATGCTGCTGACCCGCTATGATGCCTTTGCCGGGCGACGGGTGCTGGTGCTCGGGTCGCATGATTTGGCGCTGGAAACAGCGCTGCTGGCGATTGAGCGCGGCATAGTCGTCGCCGGGTTGTTCGAGGTGCGCGATGCGCCGCAAGGCAGCGCCGAACTCGTCGCTAAAGTTGCAGCCGCCGGTATCGCCATCCACTGCGGACTGACGATTGCCGAAGCCAATGGCGGAATAGACGGAGTCGAGAGCGCGACACTTTCCAACGGCGAAGTAATCGCGTGCGACACCATCTGCGTCGCTATCGGTCTTGTTCCGTCAATCGAACTCGTCGATGCAATGCATGGCCCGCGCTCGCTCAGCGCAACACGCGGCGGCTATATTCCCGCTGGCGAAGCGACGGTTTCGGCTGTCGGTGATTGCGCAGGACTTGCCGACACCGGCTTCGACCACATCGCATACCGCATGGACTGGATGCGCGCTTTGTCAGCAATCAGCGCCGACGACACGATCATTTGCCAGTGTGAAGAGGTCACCCGCGCCGACCTGATCGGAGTGCAGCCGCCCAACTATTTATCCCGCCCCGCACCGATGTGCGCTCGGTCGCTGGAGACGCTGATACAGGATGGCCCCGCTAACCCCGACCAGATCAAGCGCCTAACCCGTGCTGGCATGGGCGTATGCCAAGGCCGCCGGTGCCGCGATCAGGTGGCGATGTTGCTCGCGATTGAGGCGGGGCAGCCCTTCGGCACTATCCCGCTCGCGTCGCACCGCGCGCCGGTTCGTCCGTTGCCCCTAAAAATCATGGCCGACTGGAACGAGCCCGAAGCAATGACGGCGGCGTGGGATGTCTGGTTCGGTATTCCAACACAGTGGGTTCCCGTCGAGGATCTGGGTACCGAACACGCCGAAGCACACCGCCAGATGCTCTACACAGGCATGTACGAATGAGCGGCTCCGAAGTAGTCATCGTCGGCGGCGGCGTTACCGGGTTAAGCGCTGGCTGGTGGCTGGCGCGGTCGGGTGTCAAGGTCACCGTGCTCGACAAGTTCATTGTCGGCTGGGAAGCATCGGGCCGCAACGGCGGCGGCGCATCGCATTATCAAAGCCCGTTGTTCGACGAAGAACAACGGATGTGGCCGCAAATGGACGAGTTGCTTGGCTACCCGACCGAACACCAAAAAGAGCGCGTCATCATCGCGATGACCGAGCGGCAGTGGGAGCAATACCGCTTCGTCGCCGAGCGGCATCACCGGTTGGGGCATCCGGTCGAGGTGCTTGACATCAAACAGGTGCAAGAGGTCGTGCCGCTGGCGGGCGACAACTGCTTTGGCGGCGTGCACTATAAATTTGGCGGCCATGCCAACCCGCAGCGAAGCGTTCAGGCTTATGCATGGGCCTTGCAGGATCTTGGCGGCAAGATACTTCAGCACAGCCCGGTTACCGGCTTCGAGACGGCGGGCGGAAAGGTAACGGCAGTAAAAACCGCAAACGCAACCTATGGCTGTGACTCAGTGGTTGTCGCAGCGGGGCCGCAAATTCCGGCGTTGATGGCTCAGCTCGGCGTCACTGTTCCGCTGGCTCCGGCGCGGGCAGAAATGATCATCACCGAACCAGCCCCGATGATGCCGATTGGCGGCGTTGACGGGCACAAACTTTACGGTCGCCAAACAATGCGCGGCAATCTGGCATATGGCGGCGGTCCGCATGAATGGATCGACGTGGATGAAACCGGTCCAGCCGCTCGGCCCTCGACACCATTGATGCGCAACCTTGCGAGCCGTTTGGCCGAACTGCTTCCCAAAGCAGCGCATCTGAATATCATTCGAAGCTGGGCTGGCGTGATTGAAAATTCACCCGATGGCCGCCCGATTATCGACCGGCTAACCAGCCCCGATAATGTCGTGGTCGCATCGATGTCAGGCGTTGGCTTCGGCCTGTCGCCAGCGTCGGGCCACGCCATCCGTGATCTTGTCATCGACGGCAAATGCTCGTTCGCTGATATCGATATCCTAAAGCTATCACGTTTCGACGGATTGAAAGCCGATTGGCGCGAAAAGCGCGGGTGGATGCCGATTTCATGAGCCGGTATTCGGCTTTTGGATTGCTGCGCGGTGCTTTCAACGGGCAATCGCACTGGAAACCAGCGTGGCGCGATCCCGAGCCTAAAAAGCACTACGACATCATCATCATCGGCGGTGGCGGGCATGGGCTTGCGACGGCTTATTATCTCGCCAAAGTGCACGGCCTGAAAAACATTGCGGTATTAGAAAAGGGCTGGATCGGTGGCGGTAACACGGGGCGCAACACGACGATTGTTCGCTCCAACTACCGCCTGAAACCGTTGCACGATCTTTTCGAATTCGGTCTGAAGATGTGGGAGCACCTAAGCGACGAGTTGAATTACAATGTCATGTTTTCGCCACGCGGATCTTTGACGTTGGGTCACAGTGACGCCGATATGGTCAAGCTCGCGGAGCGCGGTGACGCGATGCGATGCGATGGAATTGACGCCGAATTGCTTTCGCGCGATCAAGTTGCAAAGTTGGAGCCTTTACTCGACACATCTCGCAATGCGCGCTTCCCAATCGAGGGTGCTATGATTCAACCCCGTGGTGGAACTGCCAGGCATGATGCCCTCGCATGGGGCTATGCGCGCGCCGCAGACGGCCTTGGCGTCGACATCATTCAGAAGTGCGAGGTCACCGGCTTTGTCCGCAATGGCGACGCGGTTGTCGGCGTCGAAACTACACGCGGGCAAATTGGCGCTGGCCGTGTCGGCATTTGCGTGGCGGGCAATAGCGGGCATGTCGCCGGGCTCGCTGGTCTTAAGCTTCCCATCGAATCGCAAACCTTGCAGGCGCTGGTGACCGAGGGCGTAAAACCCATGTTAAACACGGTTATTCAGACACAATCGCTGCATTGCTATATCAGCCAGTCCGACAAGGGCGGCATCGTCTTTGGCGGGGATCCCGATAATTGGCCTAGCTATGCGCAGCGCGGCAACCCGTTGGTGATGGAAGCTGCGGTCGCACAAGGGCTTGCGCTCGTCCCCGCGCTCTCACGCCTCCGCATGGTGCGGACGTGGTCGGGCGTAACCGACATGAGCTTCGACGGGTCGCCGATCATCGGCAAAACGCCGGTTGAAAACCTCTATCTCAACGGCGGCTGGTGCTATGGCGGGTTCAAAGCGACGCCTGCGTCAGGCTGGACGTATGCACACACGCTAGCGACTGGCAAGCCACATGCCCTAAACGTCCCGTTCTCGCTCGACCGGTTCGAACGCGGCGCGACGATCGACGAAACGGGGAGCGGCCCAATGCCGAATAGCCGCTAATGATGCAGATCGCCTGCCCCCATTGCGGGCCGCGCGCGCAAGCCGAGTTCGTTTATGAGCGCACTGTCGATTCGGTGGTGCCACTTGATGCTTCGCCCGAGGATGCCATGAAGACGCTTTTCACCCGCAACAATCCACGCGGGGTCGATGAGGAAATTTGGCGGCACACTTATGGCTGCCGCGCATGGATGGTTGTCACGCGGCACCGAGTCACCAACAAGATCAGCGGCATTCACGCAGTTGGTCCGGAGGCTTTACCGTGATCAACTTCAGCTTTGACGGCAAAACCTATCAAGCGCAGGACGGCGACACGCTTGCGGCTGCATTATTGCGAAACGGCATTGGCCTTGTCGCACGAAGCTTCAAATATCACCGCCCGCGCGGGATCATGAC
>JANPAM010000291.1:0-5989 GCA_031429915.1 Sphingomonadales bacterium
ATTTCGGCAGCCGATAATCGCAAAGATAGCGAAGCTGTTTATGTTGGCACAAAAATCCGCTTCTAAATTCGTTTAGTTTCTAAAGGCGTCAATCGCTGCCCAGCCGTGGCTGATACCTTTGGAAAGTGTGGCTGCCTTGCGCGCGGTCATGCCGCCCAATGCAATAACGGCATTACCACCTGCTTGTTTTGCCAACGCCGTGAATGTAAATCGCCCTAGCGGACGCGTGTCCGGGTGTGACGCAGTGGCGAACACCGGAGAAATCAACACCAGATCTGCGCCGACCCGAAGCGCACTCGCCAATTCGGCTCTGTCATGGACATCAGCGCTTTGGATCGACCGTTTTGACTGCCGGCCCTCCTCACGCGAATGATAGCCATCGGCATGCCACGCCCGCGCCGTCCGCTCGTCCCCCGCGAGGATAAGAAGATGTCCTCGCTGCTTGCATATCCGTTGAACCTGCCGAAACAGCCTGTGTCGCACGTCAGTCGCCAATTCATAATGCCGGAAAATAATGCCTGATCGGGACGGCAGCCGCCTGATTGCGGGCAGCAGGTCATCGCCGAACCGTGGGTCCGTCATCAGCCAGATGCGCGGCAAAGGGGTGTTCCGGAAACGCGGGGTCTGGCGGCGGCTCATCGTCTCGCCTATAGCCCGCGATTATGGAAGTAGCGACCACATACAATGCCGCCGAACGGCTCGAGCAAGTTTTGGCGGAGATTGCTTCTGCTGCCAAACTTGGGCGCCGTTTAACGGCTGACATTGACCTGATCGCAGTGTCGAAAACACGCAGTGCCGCTGAAATCGCCCCGCTGTTAGAAGCGGGCCATCGCGTTTTTGGTGAAAACCGGGTCCAAGAAGCTGCCGACAAATGGCCGGAGTTGAAGGCGGCCTATCACTCAGTCGAACTCCATCTGATCGGCCAACTGCAATCAAACAAGGCAAGCGAAGCCGTTGCGTTGTTCGATATGATCCATTCGGTTGACCGTTTGTCGCTAATCAGCGCGCTGGGCAAAGCGATGCGCGATCAAAGCAAGCAGGTTCCGTGCTTTATCCAGGTCAATATCGGCGCTGAACAGCAAAAGGGCGGATGTGCGGTGGAGGCACTTCCTGAAATGCTAACCGCTGCGCAGGGCGCCGGGGTTCCTGTACAGGGTTTGATGTGCCTGCCGCCAGCCGACATAGAACCAACGCCGTTTTTTGCATTGCTCGCTGACCTCGCCGCGCGGCATGATCTTAGGGGTTTGAGCATGGGCATGTCGGATGACTTCGCGACCGCTATCATGCTGGGGGCAACGCATATCAGGGTTGGGACTGCGCTATTCGGCGAACGTCACTAAGCCGCTAAAGCAAATCTGGCTAGGCCGCTCCTCACAGGAACCAATGCTGCCATCGGCTCGTGTTTTGCTAGGCCGCACGCTCGACGGATTGCGATGTCGGCTGCATCCATTCCGCCGGTTAGCGCACCAAACGCTGGCATGATAATCTTGCTTCCCGTTTGGACAAAGCATCTGCGTGAAATCATTTTTCTACGCATGAACGCACGATACTTGGGATGAAAATGCCCGGATATTTCGGGCGCTTCATTCTTGGGATCGGCCTCGTGACGGAGAAAAATGCCACCCGCTGTCAGCTCTGGGACTGAACTGCCACCCCACCGCCCGGAAAGATGGGGATCATGGTTGCCGGTGATCCAGGTCCAGTCAAAGCGTGAAGTCAAATGTCTAAGTAATTCTGCAGCATCACCACCCAACCGGCGTTCGCCGTCGTCGTCATGGAAATTGTCGCCAAGGCAAATAATCGACTTCGCGGCGCACGCAGTGGTTAGTTCAGCAAGTTCCTCCAAAGTCGAAAGGCTGTCATATGGCGGCAGCAGCTGCCCGCTTACTGCATAAGCACTCGCCTTTTCGAGATGCAAATCGGCAACGAGCAAAGCATTTTGGACAGGCCAAAACAAAGCTGCATCGCCCACGACCTGAAATCGTTGTCCGCCAAATAAAAAGTCACGTTCCATTGCCAGCGCCTATGGCGAAGCGTTCTGCGACTGGCAAGCTTGCCCGCCTATTCTGCGGATGCAAACCGCGTAAATGATTTTCGTTCAACTCCGCTCGGCAGATCGAAACCAACGCGCCGGTTGCCGAAATCTATCATCACCCGGTCAAACAACCTGAGTGCGTCCATGCCAAGCAGAATCGCCGGGCGGTCCTGTAGACCGAGCGCTGTAAAGGCATAGTTATCAGCAAACGTCATCGGCAGATCATTGATTGTGAGGCCACCAATCTCGATTTCCTGAATTTGCGTAAACTCGCCCATCAGCAATGAGCCAGTAACGCTTCGCATCCGCACCGGGATATAATCAATTGTCCGGTGGCGCCGGCGCAACTTGTCACGAAGTGCGTCATTGCCCATGCTCGACTGAGCGCCGGTATCGAGGATGATGTCGACGCGCATACCATCGATTTTGGCGCTCGAAATAATCATCCGTCCGGCTTGGCGCTTGGCGGTGACCACAATCATGCCGTTTTCTGGCTTGTTTCGTTTTTTACCTTTCGGCGAAGGCAGAACATCCATCGTTTGTTTGGCAAAATCGAGCAGCACGCGATTGTCTTCAAGGCTGTCGATGCCTAGCAACCCATAAGCGCCGAGATTAGAACGTTCGAGGCCAGGGGCTTCCAACGCCACCAGGTTGACCGCCGATGTGGTCAGCCTGTCGATAAAGAAGGAATTGACCTCGAACTTGCCCGATATCGTTGCGAGTGTCAGGCGCGGTCCGTTTTCAAGCAGCAGCCGTTTTGCTAGATCATTGGCGATAACCGTGCGTTCGGAGCCGGTATCGACGATGAACGGCACGGCGGTGCTGCCGTTGACTTGAACTTGCACGGTCATCCGCTCGCTATTATCGATTGCGAATTCTTGAATGATGCCCGCAACAGGTTCGGCGGCCAAGCCGGAGATATCTTGCGCGTTAGCGGCACCCGACAGCATCAAACCGGCGAGTGCAAGCGCGAACAACTTCAATGACTGTCTGACCATCTCCGTTTCTCCCGTCACGATGATATGCCTGTTTTTCACCGACGACAAGCGAATGACTTGCACCCGCCGGTACTGGTCGAAGCCATTCAGCTCTTGATCGAACATCTTGCCGATAACGCGTTGTTAGACCGCGGATGCTGCGCTAGCCTGTTACCACCACGGGATTGTTTGAGAGACGAGATAAAATGAAGAAACTGGTTCTATTGCTCGCGCTGGCCTTGCCTGCCGTTCCGGCGTTTGCCGACGCCCCAAAACCCGATGCGCTGGTCGCCGACGGTATTCCAGCCGTGCCCGATGAATTGCCAGCCGAGACCAGGCCTTACATGGAATTTCGCACTGCAAGCTTTACCGGTTGGCATCCGACCGACAAATCAATGCTGGTAGCAACCCGCTTTGGCAACACCGCGCAATTGCACCGCGTAGCCGGGCCAATGATGGACCGCAAGCAGATCAGCTTTGAGGCTGAACCGGTCGGCGGCGGCAGCTGGGCACCGAAAAAAGGCGATATACTGATTACGCAAAAGGATATCGGCGGGAATGAATTTTACCAGATTTACTCGCTAAAAGATGGCAAGCTAACCTTGCTGACGGACGGCAAGAGCCGCAACAGCCTCAATGCGTGGAGCGATGATGGTGAGTTGGTCGCGTATACCTCGACCCGCCGCAATGGCACCGACAATGATATTTATGTGATGAATCCGCGCGATCCTTCGACAAGTCGAATGGTCGCGGAGGTCAAAGGCGGTGGTTGGCGGGTTGGTGCCTTCTCGCCAGACAAAAAGACTGCGGTGGTAGCGCAGTATCTGTCGGTTACTAACAGTGACTTGTCGCTGCTAGACCTTTCGACCGGGAAGATGAGGCCAATTGGTGACCATTCCAAGGATATCGCAATTGGCGATGCCGAATTTGCGCCCGACGGCAAATTATGGGCGACGTCGGATGAAGGTTCTGATTTTCAGCGACTGGGCACTATCGACATCGCGACCGGCAAATTTAGTCCGCGCGGTCCATCGGAAAAATGGGACGTAAACAGTTTCGATATCGCCCCTGATGGCAGCTTCATCGTTTATGAAACCAATGAAGCAGGGATGAGCAAGCTTAAGCTCCTCGATTTGAAAACCGACAAAGTGCGGACAGTCGATGCCTTACCCGCCGGTATCATCGGTGGTTTCGAAGTTGCCGAATGGGGCGAGATCGGGATTAGCTTCACCTCGGCACGAAGCGCCAATGACGCGTACAGCGTCGATCCGAAAACGCTAAAGGTCAAGCGCTGGACCGATAGCGAAACCGGTGGGCTCGATGTATCGAAAAATGTCGAACCCGAGCTGGTCAAAGTGAAAAGCTTCGACGGGCTTGAGGTGTCCGGATTTCTCTACCGTCCTGATGCTGCGAAGTTTCCCGGCAAGCGGCCTATGATCATGAACGTTCACGGCGGCCCCGAAGGTCAGTCGCGTCCGGGCTTCCAAGGGCGGAGCAACTATTTGCTCAACGAAATGGGCGTTGCGATCTTCTACCCCAATGTTCGCGGCTCGACCGGCTACGGCAAGGACTTCGTCAGCCTCGATAACGGCCCGTTTAAGCGTGAGGATTCGGTGAAGGACATGGGCGCATTTCTCAGCTCGTTGGAAAAAGACTCGTCACTCGATGCCAGCCGCTTCGGCCTCGCGGGCGGGTCTTACGGCGGCTATATGTGCTATGCAGCGGCTGTGCAGTATAAGGATAAGCTGCGCTCAACGAACTGCATTGTCGCGATTTCCAACTTCGTGACTTTCCTTGAAAACACGCAAAGCTACCGCCGCGATTTGCGCCGCGTCGAATATGGTGATGAACGCGATCCGGCACAGCGTGCCAAGCTACTCGAAATCTCGCCGCTGACCCGCGTTGCCGAAATCACCAAGCCGATGTTCGTCGTTACCGGCGGCAACGACCCGCGCGTTCCATCATCCGAGGCTGATCAGATTGTGAAAGCCATCCGCGCTAAGGGTGGCACCGCGTGGCATCTGCTCGGCAAGAACGAGGGGCATGGCTTCGCCAAGAAGGAAAATATCGACTATAATTTCTGGACGTCTTTGATGTTCTGGAAGCAGACTTTGTTGAATTGACATATCGCCCCTCTTCCAATGGGAGAGGGGCGCTACGGCGTCATCGCAACCCCCGCTAGACTCTCGGCTTCAAGCAGCAGCGCATCATCGACCGACCCCTGAGCCACGCTCTCGCGTCCGATCATCACCAGCAGCGGCACCGCGAGCGGGCTGACCCGGTCAAGGTCGACGTGCAGCATCGTGTCGGCGGCGCGGTCGAGGAGATCGCCCAAGCGTCCGACATCGGTCAACCGCGCGCGGGCGTCTGCCCATGCGGCCTCCAGCAGCAGATGGTCGGGCTCATATTTGCGAAGCACATCGTAGATGAGGTCGGTCGAGAAGGTGACTTGCCGCCCCGTCTTGCGTTTGCCGGGATGCTGGCGTTCAACCAGCCCGCTGATCACCGCAACTTCGCGAAAGGCGCGTTTGAGCAAATAGCTGCTCTCCACCCAATCGACAAATTCATCCGCCAGTATGTCCGCTGAAAATAAAGGCGCGGGATCGGTGATCGGTTTGAGGCTCCACACCCCGAGCGCATAGTCGCTGGCAACAAAGCCCATCGGCATCAGCCCACGGCTCTCCATCCGCCGCGTCAGCAGCATCCCGAGGGACTGGTGCGCGTTCCAGCCCTCGAACGGGTAGGTCACCATATAGTGTCGTTTATCGTGCGGAAATGTCTCAACGAGCAACTGCCCCGGTGCGGGCATCTTGCTTCGGAAGTCCTGCATCTCAAGCCATTCGCGCACCTCGTCGGGAAAGCGCGCCCACGACGCCCGGTCGGTCAGCATATGCCGGACTCGGTCGGCCAGATGCGTAGTTAGCGGCAAACGCGCACCCATATAGCTTGGGATGTTCGGAGCCTGCTTTTTCGCGGC
>JANPAM010000292.1:0-2373 GCA_031429915.1 Sphingomonadales bacterium
TGATCGAGAAGCTGCCGCCGACATCGAGCTTGTAATCGCCAGCCGCTGCACTGCCCCGCACCGGTGGCGCTATGGCAGCATTTTGGTCAAGCTTGATATTGGTGTTGAACTTGCTTGGCTTTTTACCAGCATCATCCAGGCGAAACCCGGTCTTGCCAAGTTCACTGACAGGAGCCCGCGCAGAAAGCTTGGGTACCGACGGTAAAGAAAAGCCCTGCCAACCGCGAGATGCGGTAAGGCGGTAATCGGTGACCGCTAGACGAACCGACTTGTTAGCACCGGGTTCAATAGCGCCGATTGCATTGCGAACCGAAACTGCCCCGGCCGTTAACGGCGAATCGGTGCGCGCTGCGACGGTCATCGTGCGGCTGCGATTCTTGCCAGCACCCGCCGGTGTGAAAGGAAACCGGACATCGCCGATACGCGCGGTCGCGGCAAATTTCGCGGCCAACTTGCTGTCGACTCCAGCCGGAGTAAAAGTCCCTAACCAATTTTGCGCGGTGGAACGAGCGGTTACAATCGACTTAGCGGCGAACGCAGGAGCCACGACTGGTGACAGCACAAGCGAACCCGCTGCCAGCAAAGCAGCGGCAAAAGCGGCATTTTTCCGCCCGAATGTTCGTTTCAGTGCCATGATGCTTGTTACTACGACTCCCTGTTGACTTCCATATACGCCCGATTCGTTTCACAAAAAAGGGCTTTGCAGATTTGAAACCCGTTTTTTCGCAATCTGTTGCATAAGGTCCACAATATTTAAAATTGGACGCCTTGCGCAACACTAGTTCAGCACCCAGAAAGCTTGCCCAAGCCAGCAAAGCCGATATAGAGACTTTTCGAGATAATTTAGCCTCAAGGACAATTTATGCGCTCCATCCGCCTCGCTCTCATCCTCGCCTCTGGCACAATGTTGCTGTCGGCGTGCGGTAATCAGGAGCGTCCCCAAGCGGATATCGCCGCGAGTCAGGTCACGACGATTGGCGTGAACAGCTATTTGTGGCGCGCGTCGCTTGACGCATTATCGTTCATGCCACTGGTTCAGACCGATTCTTCAGGCGGCGTGATTGTGACCGACTGGTACGTAAACCCGCAAACCCCGGGCGAACGTGTAAAATTGACCGTCTCGATCCTCGATCAGGATTTGCGCGCAGATGCGTTGCGGGTGGCTGGTAGCCGCGAAGTTTCCCAAGGTGGCCAGTGGGTAGCGGCTCCGCTCCGCGCCGCTACCGTTCAGAAGCTCGAAGGAATCATCCTCACCAAGGCGCGCGATCTTCGCCGGTCGGCCATCACCGGGTAATTCTCTATGTCAGAAGTAGAGCGTTTTAACCCGCACGTCGCCGACGCGCGGTGGCAGAAGATTTGGGAACAACAGGCGACGTTCGTTGCCGACGATAATTCGCCCAAACCGCGAAGCTACGTGCTCGAGATGTTTCCCTATCCGTCGGGTCGAATTCATATCGGCCATGTCCGCAATTACACGATGGGGGATGTTATCGCTCGGTATAAGCGGATGACGGGGCATGAGGTGCTCCACCCGATGGGCTGGGACGCATTCGGGATGCCTGCCGAAAACGCGGCGATGGAAAAGGGTGTTCATCCCGGCGGCTGGACCCGCGAGAACATCGCCAACATGCGTACCCAGTTGAAGCGGATCGGCCTTGCCATCGACTGGACCCGCGAACTGGCGACCTGTGAACCCGATTATTACGGGCATGAACAAGCATTATTTCTAAAGCTGCTGAAGGCCGGGCTGGTCTACCGTAAAGAATCGTCGGTGAATTGGGATCCCGTCGATATGACGGTGTTGGCCAACGAGCAGGTAATCGATGGCAAAGGCTGGCGCTCGGGCGCTCCGGTTGAGCGGCGTAAGTTGAGCCAGTGGTTTCTGAAGATTACCGATTTTGCCGAAGAGTTGCTTGGGGGGCTTGGAAGTCTCGACAAATGGCCCGACAAGGTTCGGCTGATGCAGGAAAACTGGATCGGGAAATCGCAAGGGTTGAAGTGCCGGTTCAAGTTCCCGGGAACCAGCGACGGCATCGACGTTTTTACTACGCGTCCGGACACGATGTTCGGCGCAAGCTTTATCGCGATTGCTGCTGACCATCCGGTTGCGCAAAAACTGGCTGCCAATGCGCCCGAGCTGCAGGCGTTTATCGAGGAGTGCCGCAAGGGCGGGACTACTGCGGCCGACATCGAGACCGCCGAGAAAATGGGCTTTAACACTGGGCTGTCGGTCGAACATCCGCTTGATGCCAGCTGGCATCTGCCCGTTTATGTCGCCAATTTCGTGCTGATGGATTACGGAACCGGCGCGGTGTTCGGTTGCCCTGCGCACGACCAACGCGACCTTGATTTCGCTCGCAAATATGACCTCGG
>JANPAM010000293.1:0-5819 GCA_031429915.1 Sphingomonadales bacterium
GCCGCGTCCAGTCTTTCGACCATCTCGTTTGAGAGTCCGGCCACAGATTGGTATTTAAGAGCGATTGGTAATTGTATTTGTCTGTTTGCGGCTAAGTTCTGAATCTCGGCCTCCTGCCGTTCAAGGTAGGGCGCATATCGACCATCTTGCTCGATTTCAGCGATCAACGGACTATGTGGGATATCTTCAATTATTGTTTCACGTGAAACAGCGAGCAACTGCCGAACCCCAACTGTGGGATAGCGTAACCAATCTCGAAGCGACATTTTCCCCGCATCGCGCTTTACGTCAATGCCATGATTGATAAGGCGGTCAGCACTGGCAGGGACACCCAATTCGTGGTGCAACGCAGCCTTTTCAGCATCACGAGACTCGAATACGTCACGCCGTCCCGCGCCGACTGCGCCGATATTTACTGCCATTGGCGTAAGCCTTGTCGCGGCATTATCGGCGCGAAGCCTCAACCGATATTCAGCACGGGCGGTAAGCATCCTGTAAGGCTCGGTAACGCCCTGCAACGTCAAGTCATCGATCATTACCGCCATGTAGCTATTGGAACGGTCAAGCGGCGGCATATCGCGATCCAATACCACGCAAGCTGCGCCCATTCCGGCTATGAGGCCCTGAGCTGCGGCTTCTTCATATCCTGTAGTGCCATTGATCTGACCGGCGCAATACAAGCCTTCAAAGCCCCGGACGGCAAGCGTCGAATCGAGAGCGCGCGGATCGATATGATCATACTCCACTGCATATCCTGGAACGACTATCTCGCAATGTTCGAGCCCGACCATCGACCGGACCATTGCCCCCTGAATATCGGTTGGCAGTGAAGTCGAGATGCCGTTCGGGTAAACCAGATGGCTATCCAGTCCCTCCGGTTCCAAAAAAACCTGATGGCCGTCGCGGTCGCCGAAACGAAATATCTTGTCCTCGATCGAAGGACAATAGCGAGGCCCCTGCCCTTCTATGTCACCGCTGAACAACGGAGAGCGATCTAGCCCGCCCCTGATAATCTCATGGGTTTGTGCATTGGTTCGAGTAATTGCACAGGCAAGTTGGGGCACGTGACGACACTGGGTCATCGCCGACATGGTCCAAGACCCGTCGTCTGACGGCTGGCGTTCGAGTACCGCCCAGTTGATCGTCCGGCCGTCGACGCGTGGCGGTGTCCCAGTTTTAAGGCGGGCCATCGGCAAGCCACTGCCCCGAATCTGATCTGCAAGTCTCAATGCCGAGTTTTCACCAATTCGGCCCCCGGTCAGCCGCTCTTCGCCGCGAAATAGCTTTCCGCCCAAAAACGTACCGGTTGCCAAAACGACAACCGAAGCTCTCAGCTCGCTCCCGTCGGCAAGCATAAGCCCCGAAATAACGGTATCGCTACCACCGGCAAAAAGAAGAGCAGCAGCCTCACCGACAATGATTTGCAAGTTCGGAGTAGCTGCCAACTGTCTCTGGATCGACGCCTTGAACAATTTTCGATCAGCTTGCGTCCGCGGGCCTTGGACCGCCGCGCCCTTCGATGCGTTGAGCATCCTGTAGTGAATCGCAGCATCGTCGGCTGCGCGCGCTATCAACCCATCGAAAGCATCTACCTCCCGAACAAGATGCCCTTTACCGAGACCGCCAATTGCCGGGTTACATGACATAGCGCCGATAGTTTCTAGATCAAAACTGACTAATGCAACACGCGCACCCATCCTTCCAGCCACCGCCGCTGCTTCAACGCCAGCATGTCCGCCGCCGACCACAATAATGTCGAAATCCCGATTCATTGATGCCGCATAACTGATGGAAGACAATTGGTCAAAGCGGAGCAATGTGTTTCACGTGAAACAGGCCTTCATTTCCCAACACAGAACCGCCCAAACAAAGCGTCAAGCATGTCTTCAGTGTGCGCCCGCCCTGTAAGTGCATCAAGTGCAAGCCTTGCCTGCCGGAGTTGCTCGGCAGTGATAAGCCAATCGTCGGCAGCCGCAGCACTATACAAAGCTGACGCCGCGTCCGTTAACAGCCGACGCTGGCGTGCGTTGGTAGCAAAATGGTCGATGGGTGGTAACATAGCTTCGGCGCGAGCGGTTAGTGCGCCAACCAGATCAGCCATTCCCTTTCCAGTCAGAGCCGATATTCTGAATGCCCCCGGACTTTTGCGCGCCGCAATCTGATCAGCCTTTGCCTCGATTTCGAACAAATTTGAATGCTCTGGGCCAGCACCCTCGTCGCCTAACCACAATACCATGTCCGCAATATCGAATGCCGCGCGAGCACGCTCAATGCCAATTGCCTCAATACTGTTTGTCGTCCCGTCGCGAACGCCAGCACTGTCGATAAAAACAAACGGGATGCCGGAGATCGCCACCGGGACTTCAATCAGATCGCGCGTTGTTCCGGCAATGTCGGAAACAATTGCCGCCTCTCGTGCAACCAACGCGTTAAGCAACGTTGACTTCCCGCAATTTGGTGGCCCGCCGAGAACGACGCGCAGGCCATCTCGTAACTTTTCAGCGGCGGGGACGGCCAATATCGACCCAATAGTGTCATGCAATTTCATGCAACCATCTGATATATGGTTTTTATTCTGAGAACTAACATCATCCTCGTCGGAAAAATCCAGCTCTGCTTCGGTTAACGCTGACAGGTTCAACAAGTCGTTGCGCCAATTCTCGATTCGTTTGCTAAAAGCTCCACCCATCATCGCGCTCGCGGCACGGCGTTGCCATTCGGTCTCTGCGGTCAACAGATCGGCTAGCCCCTCGGCCTCATTCAGATCCATCCGACCATTGGCGAAGGCACGCCGCGTGAATTCGCCTGGCTCGGCACGGCGCAATCCTTCCATGGCCGACAGCGCCTCCTGAACGGCGTTCACCACCGCGCGGCCACCATGAAGGTGCAGCTCAGCCAAATCCTCGCCGGTCGCAGTATCTGGGCCAACGAAGGTTAGAATCAGTGCTTGGTCGAGAAAAGTTCCGTCAGACGGTGCCCGCAAGGTTGCAAGCGAAGCGCGCCGCGACCCCGGCACTCGCCTCGCCAGTAAACGCACCGCAACAAATGCGCGCGAGCCGCTAATCCGGATAATCGCAATCGCTGCCGGTGGCGAACCGCTCGACAGCGCAAATATCGTGTCAGCGGCATTCATACAAGGTGTCTACTTCTTGTCCTTGGGCTTCATTCCCGAAAATGCCGCCTTGGCACCGGTTTCAATAAGCTGTTGGAACAATTGAAGTCCCATCTGCCCCATTGGTGCAATCTGCTTGCCGATTTCCTGCAGTTGCTCGATCCCGCCTGCACCCTTCATCAGCTTGGTGACATTTTCCACATAGGCCTCGTTTGCCTTTGTTACATCGGGCAGGCCTAGAAGTGTGCGTGCCTCTTCGGGCGAGCAATCGATCTCAATATTCATTTTCATCGGGCAAAGCCCTCCTTCCTTTTTAGCAGGCTCGCGGCCAGTATAATGACAACGGCGAATCAAGCAATTGCTGCAAAGGAATCCACATGGGCGAAATGATACAAATCACTGCATTGGGCGAAGACGCGCTATTTCCCGCTTATATGGCCAAATCCGGTAGCTCACCCAAGGCTGCGATCATTGTCATACCGGAAATATTTGGTGTTAACGCTGGTATTCGCCAGAAATGCGACTGGTTAGCGGCGGATGGCTACTTAGCCATTGCGCCCGATATCTTCTGGCGCTTTGCCCCCGGGGTCGAACTCAACCCCGATGTCGAAGCAGAATCACAAGAAGCGTTCGGCTATTTCGGACAATATGAAGCAAATGACGGGGTGAAACATATTGAGGCCGTAATCCACGCGATACGCGGCGGTCTGGCTGGCCAGGCGCCCGTCGAAAAGGTCGGCTGCGTCGGTTATTGTCTCGGTGGCAGGCTCGCTTACATGGCTGCAACACGTACCGATATCAGCGCATCAGTCGGCTATTACGGTGTGATGATCGATCAGATGTTGACCGAAGCGCATTCCATCGCGAAGCCGCTGATGCTCCACATTCCGACCGCGGATCATTTTGTCGGGCCGGACGCGCAGGCGGAGATTCACGAAGAACTAGACAACCATCCGAAGGTAACTCTGCACGACTATGTCGGTCTCGATCACGGCTTCGCTACTGAAATAGGGGATCGGCGGGATAATGCAGGGGCGGAGCTGGCAGATTCGCGGACGGCCGCGTTTTTCGCCGAGCATCTTGCGTGAACGAACCCTCGGTTGTCGGCATAACGCCATCGGTTCAGGATTACTGCCGACTGAGAATCGCCGCCGGACTTAGTCCCAAAAGCATCACCGCTGCCGAAGCGGGTCTGCCTAACACTTTGTTCGGCGTGACCGTCATGGTGAACAGCAAAGCGGTTGGCATGGGCCGGATCATCGGCGACGGCGGTACCGCCTATCAAATTGTCGACATCGCTGTTGACCCCGCTTTCCAGGGCCAGGGTCTGGGCAAACAGATCATGGCGCATCTGGCGAACTGGCTTCAAAACAACGCGCCAGACTCGGCCTATGTTAGTCTGATTGCCGATGGTCCGGCGCACATGCTTTACAGCCAGTTCGGCTTTGAACCTACAGCGCCAGCCTCAATCGGAATGGCGATGCTGATCGAGCGCAACAAGCCTCAGCCCCCTATGAAAGCAATTACATAGGGGCTGACTTCGTTCCATCCTTCGTAGATCATTTTGCCAGCGACATAGACAATGACAGCCAAACCGACCCACGCAATCCAGCGATAGCGCTCGATATATTGGGCGATAATGTTCGCGGCGATGCCCATCAAGGCGACGGCTACGATGAGGCCGACAATCATGATGCCCGGGTGGTCGCGGGCAGCACCAGCAACCGCCAGGACGTTGTCGAGGCTCATTGAAACGTCGGCAATCGCAACCGACCAAGCGGCAGCGGCGAAGGTCTTTGAGGCAGGAATACCGCTATTCTCGTCGCCCTCAATTTCCGGCGAACCAGGCGATTCGGTCGCGTGCGAGCGGCTGACGTCGCGGTACATTTTCCAGGCCACCCATAAAAGCAATAGACCACCCGCGAGCACCAAGCCGACGATCCCAAGCAACCAACTGACCATTAGGGCGAATATGACTCGCAGGACTAATGCCGCGAGAACACCGATCAGGATGACTTTCTTGCGCTGCTCGGGCGGAAGTCCAGCGGCCAGTGCGCCGACGACAATCGCGTTGTCACCGGCCAATACCAGATCAATCAACAGCACTTGGATGAAGGCCGCAAATGCCGCGGGTTCGGTGATGTTCGAAAAATCTTTGACGATTGCTGCCCAGATTTCGGCGGGGCCGCCAAGATCGGTCACGGTTGAAACGGCAGCGCCGAGGATGGTTACAAAATCAATCACAGGTCTAGCTCCGGCCTATAATGGTTATCATGTTGATTACTGGTTCATCGAATCGAAGAAGTCTTCGTTGGTCTTCGAATCCTTCATCTTGTCGAGCAGAAATTCCATTGCGTCGATGGTGCCCATTTGCATGAGAATTCGGCGAAGCACCCACATTTTCTTGAGTTTGCCTTCCTCGACCAGCAATTCTTCCTTGCGTGTGCCGGACTTACCGACGTCGAGCGCTGGGAAGATGCGCTTGTCAGAAACCTTGCGATCAAGCACGATTTCGGAGTTACCCGTTCCCTTGAATTCTTCAAAGATAACTTCGTCCATCCGGCTGCCGGTGTCGATCAAAGCGGTTGCAATGATTGAGAGCGAACCGCCCTCCTCGATATTGCGTGCTGCACCGAAGAAGCGCTTGGGGCGTTGCAACGCATTGGCATCGACACCACCGGTCAACACCTTACCCGATGATGGAACC
>JANPAM010000294.1:0-3418 GCA_031429915.1 Sphingomonadales bacterium
CAGCGCTGTCGCATCCGGACAGCATCGCAAATAGTGCTACCGGCAGCAGGCTGCGGCGAAGGCTCATGATCCGTCCGGGCTCCACGCCTCATAATCGCCGGTCGCTCGCGCTCGCTTTCCGCCGCGTTCCAGTGCCCCTGCGGGACGGTAGGCTGCAACGGTGCCCGTCAGATTGGGCAGAGCTTCCGCTTCGAAGCCGCGGACTGCTGGCAGATAGCTTTCGGGTTGACCGTCGTGCGTGTGGTGCAGCCACCCATGCCAGTCGGGCGATACCCGGCTGGCGTCATTCGCGCCTGCATACATCACCCAGCGACGTTTGCCGTCGGCGGTTTGAAAATACCGGTTGCCCGCGTCGTCCTCGCCAAACGCCTTACCTTTGCGCCAGCTGAAAAGTGCGGTGCCGATCGTCGGACCATCCCACCATGTGAAGATTTTCGAGAGAATTCCCATGCCGTTGCGATTAGGGATAAGCACGCCGCGGTGCAACGCAAAACTGGGTAAGCGGCTTCACTTGGCCTGCCAGATAATCTGGTCGCCCGCCGCGATGCCCAGTTCAGCGCTTAGCCCGCCGCGAATTTCAAGGACGGCGGATACAGGCTCCCCTGCCTCGACTGGATCGGTCGAATAGGGAATCGTGTTTTCGGCGATGCTTTCGATTGTTCCGTTTGCCCGGACAAAAATAATGTCGAGCGGAATGACAGTGTTGCGCATCCAGAAACTGGCCACTCTGGGTTCGTTGAAGGGGAATAACATCGCTTCGTCATCGGCCATTGCCGTGCGGAACATCAAGCCTTTGGCCTGTTCTGCCGATGTCTTGGCGACTTCGGTTTTGAAACTCCGCGTTTTGCCGCTGCTGGTGATGCACAAGGTTACTTGTTCAAGCCCGGCGGGGGATTGCGCCAGAGCTGCGCCCGCTTGACAGCCGCCGACGCTCTTGCCGCCGGTCGCGGGCATGGTGCAGCCCAAAGTCAGCGCGCATGATGCAGCAATCGCAAACAGGTTATGGAAACGCGACCGTATCATTTGCCTTTTCCTTCGCCGTCGATCTTGGCACAATTTATCGCGGCACGGCCGGCCAGCTTGATAAAGCAAGTTCCCTTGCCACCGATAGTGATATTGCCCGACCCGCGGTTGTAGATATCGGTTCCTTCGGCGACAGTCGCAGAGGACGTCGCGTTGCCATTGTGCTCAAGCCGTAATTTGCGTACCTGAAGCTTTGCTCCACGATATTCACCAGCGCCGATAATCGTCACACGGGCGTCACGAACCAATCCTCCACCAATCTCCATTTGCCCGTTTCCATTGATATCGGCGGTAAACTGGTCAGAGGTTACATTGCCGACGGTCACTTTTCCATTGCCCGAAATCAGGATTTTGGCCGCATCGGGTTGCTTGATCGCGTTGATGCTGACCATGCCATTGCCGCTTAGCACGACATTCTGGAGGACTGGCGTAGTGAGAGTAACGCGCAGCGGCTCGGTAATTGGCTTGCGCTTGTCGTTGTTCAGAAGGTCGAGAACCCGGATGCGCAACGTTGTGCCGGTGCGTTCGAGCTTCAGTGAATCCAGCACCCGCCGGTCGCCGCTGGCCTTTGCCGATACCGGCTTGCCGGTTTCGACACTCACGTCAATATCGCCGATCACAACGATATTTTCGAAACTGGCGATGAGCAACTTGCGCTCGACCGCGTTGGCAGGTGAGGTGATCGCGAGGGCCAGCAACACACAGCTAATGCCGAAAGCGTTCCGTTTCGTCTGCGGCATTCCTGTCACCCTATGCGAAAATGAGACCAGTCAGTCCGGTCTTCTTGCTACGGATTCTCCCAGACAATATCCTGCATTGCAAGGCCTCAATCATAAACACGGTCAGCCGTTGCCACCGCGTCCGATGAACGGAGCGCCGAAATAATCCGCATCAGGTGCGGCAAATCGTGCACTTCGAGATCGACCTCAAAGGTATGGAATTCGCTGTCGCGCGCGGTCATTCGCAGGTTGATGATGTTGGCTTTGTGGTAACCGAATATCCCGGCAATCTCGCCAAGCGTTCCAGGCCGGTTGTGAATGACGACACGCAATCGCGCCGACGCGCCGTCGCTGCCCTGGCCCCAGCTCAGATCAACCCAGTCGGCATCGACGCCGCTCGCCAGCCGGTCGCATTCGATAGTGTGGACCTCGACCGGCTGATCGGGCAGGCGAAGCCCGACGATGCGGTCGCCGGGGATCGGATGGCAACAATCGCCCAGATGATAGCCAACGCCGGGGGTCAGCCCACGGATCGAAATCGCGCGTTCCTGATTGGGGAAGTCGGCGTCCGCGCTTTCGTCTTCAAAACCCGGTACCAACGCGACCATCAACGCCCGGTCGGTTATCTTGCCAGCGCCAACTGCGTGCATCAGATCGTCTTCGGTTTCCAGACCAAGCTTCTTAATTGCCGCCGCAATCGCCTTCTTGCCGATCTTCGCCGGCGTCCGCTGGACAATCTCGTCGAACAGTTTCCGCCCGATAGCGATCAACTCGTCGCGCTCGCGGTGCCTTACATGGCGGCGAATCGCGGCGCGCGCCTTGCCGGTAGTCACAAAATTGAGCCACGTCGGCTCGGGCTGCTGCACCTTTGACTTGAGGATTTCGACCATGTCGCCATTGGCCAATTGCGTGCGCAGCGGCACGTGGCGGCCATTGAGCTTCGCGCCAACGGTCTTGTCGCCAAGATCGGTATGCACCGCATAGGCGAAATCAACCACCGTCGATCCCTTGGGCAACTGGTGCAGAGCACCCTTTGGCGTAAACGCGAAAATGCGGTCCTGATACATCGCCATCCGCGTGTTTTCGAGCAGGTCTTCCGCATCGTGACTTGTGTCGAGAATTTCGATCAGATCGCGGATCCACCCCGCCTGACCATCGGCCTTGTCAGCCTGCTTATACGCCCAGTGCGCCGCATAGCCGTACTCGGATGACCGGTGCATGTCCTTGCTCCTGATCTGCACCTCGACGCGCATATTCTTGGCAAACATGATCGTGGTGTGGATCGATTTATATCCGTTGCGCTTGGGCGTGGAGATGAACTCCTTGAACCGCCCTGGCACCATCGGCCAGCGGCGGTGCAACACACCCAGCGCTCGGTAGCAGTCCTCGGGCGTCTCGGTAATCACGCGGAAGGCGTTGATATCGGTCAGCTGCTCGAACGCGATATGGCGTTCCTGCATCTTCTTCCATATCGAAAACGGATGCTTTTCGCGGCCTGATATCTGGATCGTCAGTCCGGCCTGCTCCATCTCCCACGCCATCGTCTGGCTGATCTGGTCGATTTCGACATCGGCCTTCTTTCGGATATCGGCGAGGCGGTCGGTGATCGTTTTGTACGCATCGGGCTCAAGCTGCTCGAACGCCAGCAACTGCATCTCGCGCATATATTCGTACAT
>JANPAM010000295.1:0-2902 GCA_031429915.1 Sphingomonadales bacterium
GTCTTGTAAATACAACCGCGCGTATGCGAAACGCGCTTGTGCTCGACGACGGCGAAATTCTCGAGCTCGCTCGAGCGGCGGTTGAGATTGAAGCACATTACGGCCGTCCGATGGACATTGAATGGGCGAAAGACGGGCAGACCGGCGAGCTTTACATCCTCCAGGCACGGCCCGAGACTGTGCAATCCGGGCGAAAAGCCAACAGTTTTGAAGTCTACAAGCTGACAGACACTGGAGCCGAGCTTTGCCAAGGGGCGGCCATTGGCGACAAGATCGTGTCTGCGCGCACTTGCGTCATCCGCACCGCCAAGGACATTGGGCAGTTCGAGGATGGCGCAATTCTTGTTACCGAAGTCACCGATCCCGACTGGGTGCCTATCATGAAACGGGCCGCCGGCATCGTCACGGACCATGGCTGTACAACCAGCCATGCTGCTATCGTCAGCCGCGAACTCGGCGTACCCGCAATTATTGGAACCGGCAATGCGACCGCGGTCCTTCGGCAAGGCCAAGAAATTACGATATCCTGCGCCTGTGGCGACAAGGGTATCGTTTATAATGGCAATTTGGCTTTCACGCGCGAGACAGTCCAAGTCGATGCCGTACCGGCAACCAAGGTTGAAGTCATGTTGAACATTGCCGATCCTGGCAGCGCATTTCAGTGGTGGCGGCTACCTGCAAAAGGCGTTGGTTTGGCGAGAATGGAATTTATAATCAGTGCTCTCGTGAAGGCGCATCCTATGGCGCTCGCCCATCCCGAGCGATTAGGGTCGGACGATGCCAAGAAAATTCGCAAACTTACTGCAAGCCATGCCAGCCCGGCGGAATATTTTGTCGACATCCTTTCACGCGGTATCGCCAAGCTGGCAAGCCCCTTCTACCCCCATCCGGCCATCGTCCGTCTGAGCGATTTCAAGACCAACGAATATGCGTCGCTAATTGGTCGGAAGAATTTCGAGTCATTGGAGGAGAATCCAATGCTCGGTTTTAGGGGTGCGTCGCGCTATTACGACGAACGGTACCGTGACGGCTTCATCCTTGAATGCAAGGCATTGAAGCGTGTCCGGGAAGAAATGTGTTTTACCAACGTTATCGTGATGGTTCCCTTTTGTCGTACACTCGCAGAGGCCGATAAGGTTCTTGCCGTGATGGCGGACAACGGCCTTAACCGCGGTGAGGCAGGGTTGCAGGTCTACATGATGTGCGACGTTCCATCGAACGTAATTCTTGCTGACAAATTCGCCCAGCGCTTTGACGGCTTTTCAATAGGTTCGAACGATTTAACGCAACTGGTGCTGGGCGTAGACCGTGACGCTGCCGACTTGGCGGCGCTCTTTGATGAGCGCGATGATGCCGTCAAGCAGATGATTTGTGATGCAATCCGTGCGGCGCATGGCGCAGGAATCAAAATAGGAATTTGTGGCCAAGCGCCGAGCAACTACCCCGATTTCGCCGCGTTTCTTGTCCGCGAGGACATCGATTCTATTTCACTAAATCCTGACACTTTTCTGCGAACCATAGAACATGTGGCTAAGCAGGAAGCTAGCTCGGGCACATAACGAATTACGCCTGCTTTGCTAACAGGCGCAATTCGTTCAATTATAATTGATCGCAGTTCGTTTGCCTACCAGCCATAGTGGCAGGCACGATTGGCTGGCATCATTTCGATGGTAATTTGAACAACCTTAAATGGGGTTTTCTAACGCATAATGGGTTGATTGTTCATCCAAAGCGTTTCGCAAATGTTGCTAGCTGCGGTGACGTATATTCCACGTCCTTGCCGATATACAATTCGGCCTGCGACTTCCTTGTCCATCGCTGATCTTTCGATCAGTATCCGAACCGGACTGCCGCAGGCCTAGCCAAATGTGTCATCGTCAACCTGTCGGACCTTAGTCTCCCGTGTTAGCAGGAGGTTTGTGAACGTCAGTCGACTCAACACCTGACATCTCAACCTTAGTCGAGTCGTATCGGCGCAACTTGATCCTGGTCAATTATACGCATTTTTATATCAAGCATGGTGTGTCGAAACAGCGCGTAACGTTTCGCTGCAGATTGACGGGGAAGCGACAGCCGCAATGTCGCCCAAACTCAACATTCCGACCATGTGCTTTTGCTCATCGATGACTGGCAGGCGGCGGATCTTGTTCTTCTCCATCAACCGCACCGCATCCTCGACATCTTCTTCGGCCATACAAGAGATTATGGGGTGGGTCATTACTTCGTGGGCGGTCATCTGCATCGAAGCGCTGCCGTTGACCATTCCGCGTACCGCGATATCGCGGTCAGTGACCATGCCTATCAGCCGGTCGTTTTCGCCAACGGGAATGGCCCCTATATCTTTGTCACGCATGACTGCAGCAACTTTCGCAATCGGTTCATCGGGCGCGACCCACGCCACACCTTTGTGCATTACATCTTTGACTTTCATGACGCGTCTCCGGCTAAATTGGGGAAAGACCAACAGCCATAAAGCGTTAATTTCAAGATCACTTGATCAGGCTCAAGTCCCCGGGCGAAACCAACCAGATTACGTATAATTCCCGAATGCAACGCGTTGGTAAAAAGCGTTAGGCTCCGCCTACAACGCAAGGGAACCTGTGATGCAAATCTCGACCCAGTACCGAATTGGCGGTGACATTCTCCTCTCAGCCGATGTTGGCCAAACGCTTTTCTGGGAGGGGGATGCCTGCTCTCATGTGTTTGAGGTGCGATCTGGAGTAATACGCGGTGTGAGCATATCGGTCGAAGGCGAACGGCAAGTGACTGCTTTCTTTTTTGCCGGGGATCAGATCGGCATTCCGGTAACTGAGACCTACCGTTATTCAGCCGAAACTGTCACGCCGGTCAGTTATGTTCGCCATGCCCAAGGCCGTTGGTGCGAAGCAATGATCAATAGTTT
>JANPAM010000296.1:0-2549 GCA_031429915.1 Sphingomonadales bacterium
GCGATTGGATACTAGCGCTATTGTGAAAAGGTTGCCCAAGGGATGAAAAAGTTAATCGCACTCGCGCTGTTCGCTTTGGCTGTGCCAGCCCACGCCGATGGTCTGGTCGAGAATGTCAACGGAATCACGCTCGACAAGGACGGCAAAGTCGTTCGCTTTACGGCCATCCTGATAAGCAAGGATGGCAAGGTCACCGATCTGCTGACTAAAAAGGACAAAATCCCCAAACAACTCGATTTCCGGCACGACGGACGCGGAGCGACGATGCTGCCGGGTCTGATCGACGCGCACGGCCATGTGATGGGGCTTGGTTTTCAACAACTGACGCTCGACCTATCGGCGACCAACAGCCTTGCCGAGGCGCAAGCCGCAATCAGGGCGTATGCCGCCAAAAACCCGGAGCGCCGTTGGGTTGTCGGGCGCGGTTGGAACCAGGAAAAGTGGGGCTTGGGCCGTTTCCCGAGCGCCGCCGATCTGGACGCAGCCGTCAGCGACCGGCCGGTCTGGCTCGAACGCGTTGACGGCCATGCCGGATGGGCGAACAGCAAGGCGATGGAGCTGGCTGGCGTAACTGCTGCAAGCAAATCGCCACCGGGCGGGCGGATCGAGTTGGCGGGCGGCAAACCCAGCGGAATCTTCGTCGATGCTGCCAGCGATCTGGTCCAAAAATTCGTGCCAGTCCCGCGCCCCGGCGAACGTGATCTTGCCTTGGCCGAGGCGCAGAAGAAATTGCTTTCGCAAGGCATCACGTCGATTGCCGACATGGGCACGACAATCGACGATTGGCAAAGCTATAGGCGCGCTGGCGACGCGGGCTGGTTGGCAATCCGGATTTTCGGCTATGCTGCGGGCATCGACAACATGGTAACCATTGCCGGGCCGCGCCCGACGCCGTGGCTGTATGATGACAAGCTTCGGCTTGGCGGCGTAAAGTTTTATCTCGACGGTGCTTTGGGCAGCCGAGGCGCTTGGATCAAAAAGCCCTATAGCGACGCCCCCGGGCAAACCGGATTGCGGATCCTCGCCAGTGCGGAAATCCGCAACCTGATGGTCCGCGCCTCGATGGATGGCTTTCAGACCGCAGTTCACGCTATCGGCGACGCGGCCAATGCCGAAGTAATCGACGCAGTGGAGGAGCTGGCGCAGACATATCCCAAAGACCAGCGCTGGCGGATCGAGCATGTGCAAATTGTCGATCCGGCGGATCTAATGCGGCTTGGCAAAAACGGCATCATCTCGTCGATGCAGCCGGTCCACCAGACTTCCGACCGGACAATGGCAGAGGCGCGATTGGGGCCCGACCGGCTGAAGGGTGCCTATGCGTGGCAATCTATACTTAGGGTAGGCGGCAAATTGGCATTTGGTTCGGATGTCCCGGTTGAATCCGCCGATCCCTTCGCAGGCCTCGCGACCGCGATGACTCGCGAGGATGCAAGTGGCCAACCCTTCGGTGGCTGGCGACCGGAAGAACGGGTCAGCCGCGAACAGGCCTTGGCGGGTTTCACCACTGGTGCGGCTTACGCGGCATTTGCCGAAGACAAGGTGGGATCGCTTACTCCGGGGCATCGCGCCGATTTTGTGCTAATCGATGTAGATCCGCTGCTTGCTTCACCTGGCGAGTTGCGCAAGGCAGTAGTCCGCGAGACATGGGTAGGCGGGCGGCCTGTTTATAAACGCTCAGGCTTGCCGAACGAAAATGCCAATAACCGAGGTGAGACCCGCTAATCGCCAAAAACTTCGAGGTGCGCTACCGCACATGCCGTAACGTCAATTTACCCGCTGTTGCATAATAGTCTCATTTTGCAAAAATCGTTAGAATCCGGTCGTATCGAGCGGTGACAATTTGTGCTTTTCAACCTATCGGCGTGGCAAAGGGAAACCCCTACCAAACAGGAGAGATGAAAATGTCGCGTCGCCAGAATTTCTACGCACTCAAGTTATCGGCAGCATGTATTGCGCTGACATTACCCGGCCTTGCATATGCTCAAGACGCCGAAGCAACGTCGGACGCCGCAGTTGACGAGTCTCAAGAGATCGTCGTAACCGCGCAGGGCCGCACGCAGTTGCTGTCCGATGTTCCTGTGGCCATTTCCGCAGTTACCGCTGAAACGCTGCAAAACAGCGGCGCGAACGACATTCGTCAGCTTAACCAAGTTGCGCCTTCGTTGCTGGTTTCTTCGACCGGCTCGGAAGCCAACGGTTCGGCGCGTATTCGCGGTATCGGGACGGTTGGCGACAACCCCGGCCTTGAAAGCTCGGTCCCTGTATTCATCGACGGCGTATATCGTTCGCGTTCGGGCATTGGCCTTAACGAACTCGGCGAAATCGAGCGCGTCGAAGTGCAGCGTGGACCACAAGGCACGCTGGGCGGCCGTAACTCGTCGGCTGGTCTCATCAGCATCTATTCCAAAAAGCCAAGCTTCACCTTTGGTGGCAGCGGCGAGCTGACCTACGGCAACTACAATTTCATGCGCGCAGCATCGAGCTTTACCGGCCCGATCACCGAGCAGCTGGCCTTCCGCGTTGACGGCGTTTACGTAAAGCGCGAC
>JANPAM010000297.1:0-2612 GCA_031429915.1 Sphingomonadales bacterium
CGGTGAGTTGATAGCCAAACAGTACAAAGCCTGCCGTCATCAGCGCTACGTTGGCAGCGAAGGCAAATCGGCCAAAACTGGCAGTTCGCCGCCAATATCCCATCGCAATCAGGATCGCGCCAAGCGCCAAAAACTGCCCGATTTCAACACCGACATTGAACGCGATCAAATTGGTGAGCAAACCGTCTGGCGATAGCGAAAATTCCTGCAATTTGGTGGCAAGACCAAAACCGTGGAAGAAGCCAAAGATCAGCACCGCTGCCTTGGTGTTCGGCTGAAACCCGAACCAGCGCTGATAAGCGCCCAAATTATCAAGCGCCTTGTAAACCACCGATAGCCCGATGATGGCATCAACGGCATAGGAGCTGACACTCGTTCCGAACCACACCCCGGCGAGCAATGTCGTGCTGTGGCCGACCGCGAACAACGTCACATAGGTGGCGACATCCTTTGCGCGGTAGAGGAAGAAGATGACTCCGAACAGAAACAGCAGATGGTCGTAGCCTGTCACCATATGCTTTGCGCCCAGATAGAGGAACGCGATAATCTGCGGGCCGCTGGTTTGTTCGATGTAACCCTGATCGCCTTCGGCAACGCCATGCGCGTAAGCCGTTGTAGCAAAGGCCAAGCATAACAAGGTGGTAAGCAATGCGGTGACTGACCGCTTCGATACATTGAGTGTCATGGTTTCCTGCTTAAGCTGTTGGTTGAAGTTGCGGCGTTTCGGAGGCTGGCTCCTTCTTGCCGTGCATGAGGCGGTAAAGTGCGGGGAGCACGATCAGTGTCAGTATGGTCGAAGATATGATCCCGCCGATAACGACAGTCGCCAGCGGACGCTGGACTTCCGACCCAGCCCCAACATTGAGCGCCATCGGAACAAAGCCCAGCGATGCGACCAATGCGGTCATCAATACCGGACGCAAACGGGTCAGCGCGCCTTCGCGGATGGCCTCGTCGAGGGCCATGCCCCGCTCTCGCAGATCCTTGATGAACGACAACATAACCACGCCGTTGAGAACCGCGACGCCGGACAAAGCGATAAAGCCTATACCTGCCGATATGGACATCGGAATGTCGCGCAAAGCCAGCGCAACGACACCGCCGGTCAAGGCAAGCGGCACACCGGAGAACACGATTGCGGCATCGCGAACCGATTTGAACAGCATGAACAGCAGACCGAAAATCATCACCAACGCCAAAGGCACGACAATCTGCAACCGCGTTGCCGCTGACTGGAGCTGTTCGAACGTGCCGCCATATTGGACATAATATCCCTCGGGCAATGTCACATCGCTTTCGATCTTGGCGCGCAATTCGGTGATGAACGAGCCAAGGTCGCGACCTCGCACATTGGCGGTTATCACCGCGCGGCGTTTGCCATTTTCGCGGCTGATCTGGTTGGGGCCGACCGACAAGCCGATGTCGGCTAGCTCGGAAAGCGGTACGAACGCACCCCCACCTTCGCCAGAGCGTGAGATCGGCAAGCGGCCCAGTTGTTCGAGATCGGTGCGCGTGGCTTCGGGCAAGCGCACGACAACGGCAAAGCGCCGGTCGCCTTCGAACACTTCGCCGGCGTTGCGTCCGCCGGTGGCGGTCGAGACCGCATCCTGCACGTCCTTTATGTTGATGCCGTAGCGGGCCAGCATCGCACGGCGCGGTGTCACCGATAACACGGGAAGCCCGGTCACCTGCTCCAGCTTCACATCTTCCGCGCCCGGAATGGACTCAAGGATCGTTTCCAGTTCACCGCCGGTTTCCAGCAATTTGTCCAAATCTTCGCCAAACAGCTTCACTGCCACATCGGCACGGACGCCTGCGATCAACTCGTTAAGCCGCATCTGGACGGGCTGCGTGAACTCGTAATTGTTGCCCGGTATCTTCTGCACTGCTGCGTTCAATTCATCGACAAGTTGTGTTCGCGGTTTGCGCGGATCGGGCCATTCACTCCGGTCTTTGAGCATGATGAAATTATCGGCGACCGATGGCGGAACCGGGTCGGTGGCAACGTCTGCCGTCCCGATTTTGGCAAATACCCGCTCGACTTCGGGGAACTGGCTAATACGCTTTTCAAGCGATTCCTGCATCTGAACGGCTTGGCCGAGGCTGGTGCCGGGAATGCGCAAGGCGTGCATCGCGATATCGCCTTCATCGAGATTGGGAATGAACTCCGAACCCAGCCGCGTTGCGCCATATCCGCTGAGCGCAACCAGCACGACAGCGGCGGCTATCAGCACTTTGCCGTGCATCACGGTGCGGTCCAATATGCTGGCATAGCCCGTGCGCGCCCATGCCATGATGCGATTGTCTTTCTCCTCGACTTTGCCCGTCACAAACATCGCGATAGCGGCAGGGACAAAAGTGAGGGACAGCAACATGGCGGCTGTCAGCGCAAGCATCACGGTGATGGCCATCGGGTGGAAGGTCTTGCCTTCGATACCCGACAAAGCGAAGATCGGCAGATACACCACGGTGATGATGATCACGCCGAAGATCGACGGGCGGATCACTTCGCTACTAGCCTTGGCAACCAGCTCGAAACGCTCGTCGCGGTCGAGCAAGCGTCCCATCTTGTGCTGCGCTTCACCCAACCGGCGCAGGCAGTTTTCGACGAT
>JANPAM010000298.1:0-3140 GCA_031429915.1 Sphingomonadales bacterium
CGAGAATGGTCGAAAGCCCGCCCAAGCCCTGCGCGCCGATACCCAGCGCATTCACCCGGTCGAATATCTCTATCCGCAAAGCCTCGATATCATTCTGCGCCCCGCGCGCCTTTAGTGGCCCCATGTCGATCGGCTCCATCAACGCCTGCTTCGCGAGCAGCACGCAATGCTCCGCCGTCCCACCGATACCGATGCTAAGCATCCCCGGTGGACACCAGCCAGCGCCCATCAACGGCAGCATCTCGACCACCCAGTCGGCGATGTTATCCGACGGATTCATCATCTTGAACTTCGACTTATTCTCACTCCCGCCGCCCTTTGCCGCGACATCGACCGAAACCGTTGATCCCGCCACCATCTCGACGTGCAAAACACACGGCGTGTTATCCTTGGTGTTGCGCCGCGTGAACGCCGGATCAGCCAACACCGACGCACGCAGCTTGTTATCAGGATGCAGATACGCCCGCCGCACACCTTCATCAACGACGTGCTGCAACGACCGCGACGTATCGTCCAACCGGCAATCCATTCCCCATTTGATGAACACGTTGACGATACCGGTATCCTGACAGATCGGCCGGTGCCCTTCCGCACACATCCGGCTGTTGGTCAGTATCTGCGCGATGGCGTCCTTGGCCGCAGGCGATTGCTCCGCATTATAGGCGTCACCCAACGCTCGGATATAATCCATCGGATGAAAGTAACTGATATACTGAAGCGCATCGGCGACGCTTTCGATCAGGTCGGCGGTCTTGACAGTGACAGTCATTTTGAGTTGCTCCGGTCGCGAATTTGTAGCTGCGCGCACTACTCAATCGTCCGCCGGAATTCAATCGGCTCACGGCATCTCTTTTGCGAACAAAGTCGCCGCTTGCGGCCCAGCATCTAACAGGCTTTGCATTTTGCATAAATTAGGTGTAACAGAATCGCGCTAACGTCGTTTGCGACGGATACCGGGCTCTATAATGGCTCCCTTTGTCCCTTTCTACCTCGTCGAAGCCAGGATGAACCACGTTGGTCCATGCCTGAACTAATTGGGCAAAGGATACCCATATGATCGGAACTGTAAAATTTTTTAATGCCGACAAAGGCTATGGCTTTATCGCACCAGAAGGCGGCGGTGACGACGCGTTTGTGCACATTTCGGCTGTAGAGCGCGCTGGTATGCGCACTCTCGACAAGGAACAGCGCGTTTCTTACGATCTTGAAAAAGATCAACGCGGCAAGATGTCGGCTGTGAATCTCGCAGCCGCTTAATTGCGACGGAATTTGGGTGCGGATGGCTCAGGCTCTCCGCACCCTTTTCATTTTTTAGGATCAAGTTACTCCCTATGGCAATGTATAAAGACCCCGGTTTTCAAGAACGCACCGCACTTGCCAAGGCGGCGAAGTTAAAGGCACTTCAGCAGTTGAAGGCCAAACCACCGGTCGATCCGGCAGTAATGGCCGAACGCGCCGCCGCCGCTGCTGCGAAAGAAGCCGCTGCTGCTGCTACCCGCGCTGAAAAGATTGCCGCACGCGACGCCGAGAAAGCTGCGAAATTGGCTGAAGCCGAAGCCAAGGCTGCCCACGAAGCAGCACAGCCCGCACTCACCGCAGCCCAGCAGAAGGCTGCCCGCGACGCCCGTTACGCGGCTCGCAAAAAGCGCAAATAACCAAGAATATTGCTGCCACGAATTCTTCTCGACACCGCTAGTATTCCGGGGAGCCGTGAAACACTTCGGCTAATCCAGCGCGGTTCGGAATTTTCGATCATGCTCGGTGCAAACGAGCTTATGAACAGCAGGCTAAGCGGATCGGAAGAGGCGCTTGCGACGCTTGCCTGCGCCAGGATTTTACCAAGGCCGACACCGCGCATCCTGATCGGTGGGTTAGGCATGGGCTTTACGCTGCGCGCGGCGTTGGCGGTGTTGCCAGACGACGCCGAAGTCGAAGTTGCAGAACTCGTCCCCGCAGTCGTTGCATGGGCACAAGGACCGATGGCGGAGCATCATGGGGACAGCCTGACCGATCCACGCACTCGCATTTTGATTGCTGACGTAGTCAAGCTGATCCGCGACGGCGCGGACCGCTATGACGCGATACTGCTCGACGTCGACAACGGGCCGGACGGCCTGACCAAAAACGCCAACGATCATCTATATAGCGACGCCGGGCTAGCTCGCGCGAGGTCAGCACTTCGGCCCGATGGCGTGCTGGCAATTTGGTCGGCCTCCAAAGATGCCAAGTTTGTTCAACGGTTCGAAAGGGCTGGCTTTGCAGTTGAAGAAGAGATGGTGCGCGCGAACAAACCAAAAGCCGGTTTGAGGCATGTTATTTTGCTTGGGACCAAGACTTGCTTGTAGGCGACGTGCATTTCATCGCGAAAATTGCTCATTAGTACGATGAATTGACCGCCGTTCGCTGTCGAACAGAGCCAATTGTGTAGGTCGTCGAAACTTGTCTCCGCTATTTCGATTTCGTTCATAAGCTGTCACATATCAGGGCGCTTAGCATCAAATCCGGTGCCTCAATTCAGCGTTTCTCCGGTGGGATCTATTAACGCAGTGTAGGAGATGAAAATGAAACATTTGTTCGTAGTTTCAGGATTACTGATGCTGGCCGCAACCGCACCGTTGGCGGCTCAACAAGTTGATTCGACAAGCACTCAGCCTTCGCCCTCAACAACTGTTATTCCCCCTTCGCCCCAGCCGGCAGCGGCACCCACCACCGCCAGTATTCGGACGGCATATATTGGTCGACTGGTTGATGCAGGGTTTCCGGCGTATGACACCGACAAAAGCGGCGGACTTACTGCCCCCGAATTCGCTCAATGGGTGCTCGCATTATACGCCAAAGCAGAAGACGCTAATGTCGCAACGAGAATGGATGGCAAGGCAAAGGCGATTTATGCCAAAAATGCTTTTGCAACCGCTGACACTGACAACAGCAAGATTGTCAGCAAGTCCGAAATTTACTCGTTCCTGATTGGTTAGGGTGAATCGTGCTGATGACTTCAGTCCGGAGTTCAAATTCCGTGGTATTCTGAATTAAATTTTCTAGCCCTTCATTTCCATCTTGCGCCCGAAAAAGCGCTTAGCAAGTCCACGCGTCGCTGCGGTGCAGCAGACCAAAACGTGCGCTAAACCGAATCACAATAG
>JANPAM010000299.1:0-3594 GCA_031429915.1 Sphingomonadales bacterium
TTGTGGATCATGATTTCGCCGTCGAGAACACCGGCCAATGTTTCCATGCCCAGATCACGGGTAAAATCCTTGCCGCCGTCGCGTTTCTTGCGGTATTCTTGCGCCTTGATCCAAGTCTGGCGGTTGACCGCGAGATTTCCCATTCTGGTCGATGGCATCCGGCCTTTTGATCCGTAAACCCGCTTCGGATTTTCGCCACAGGCCATCTTCATGCCGTACGGCGCGCCGGGAAACTTCATTCCCTGCACGGTACGCGCGTAGACATTTTTCAGCGTGACCGAACGTCCACCCATCAGGTTCGCGGACCCCGGCAAGATTTGAAGCGAAGTAATCCCGCCATTGGCGAGCGCACGGCTAAACCCGGGGTCTTGTGGCCAGACGCTATGTTCAGCCCATACCTCGGGCGTGGTCGGAGACGTCGCCTCGTTACCGTCGCTGTGCGCCTCGACCGAAGGGGTTGGATAGTTACCGAGATGGCTGTGAATGTCGATGATTCCAGGCGTGATATATTTGCCCGCACCATCGAAGACCATGACGTCCGCAGGGATCGCAGTGTCTGCCTCGCCGATGCTGCTGATCTTGCCGCCTGACATAAGCACCACACCGTTGTCGATGCGGTTACCCTCACCGTCGAAGATCGTAACATTGCGGATCGCAGTCGTAACATTCGGATATGCCTTATACGTCGAAGGAAACGGCGCTGGCACCTTAACGGCCGCTTTCGACGCACTCTTTGTTTCGGGCTTGTCCGCCGTCGAACAGGCCGCAAGGCACAGCGATAGCATGCAGGCCAGAGCGGCCTTTTGGGCAAAGATCATAATGCTTAGTTCCTGTCGGTAGTCGGGTGCATGCCAGCGGCCTGCGGTTCGCCAGCCTGTTCGTTGCCTTCGAGCGGCTCGTCACGCAACGTGTCGAGATGCATCCAGCGTTTTACGATTGGCGAGAGTAGGAGCACAAGGACGCCAACGCCAATCGAGATAAAGCCGAACATTTCATATACGTCGAACAGTCCTTGCTTGGTCATCTCGCCACCTTCGCCGCCAGTTGCCTCACCGATCTTGCCAGCCAGAAAGTTGCCGACTGCGGTCATGTAGAACCACGCACCCATAATCAGGGACGCAAGAAAACTCGGCGCGAGCCGGTTCATCGCTGAAAGGCCGACTGGCGACAAGCAAAGTTCCGCCATCGTTGCCACCGCGTAATATGCGAAGACAAGAACGACCGGCGTCATCACCGCGACTCCGACCGCTTCGCCGCCCCAGACCAAGATCAGGTTGGCAAGGCCCATCAGAGCCAGTGCGATGCCGAACTTCACTGGTGCCGAAGGATCCTTTCCTTTGCGACCCAGTGATTGCCACAGTCCGGCAAAGATTGGCGCTAGAAGAATGATATAGATAGGGTTGATCGATTGGAAGATCGATGCCGGAACGCCTGCACGATCAACATAGCGATCAGTGAACAGGTTCATTGATCCACCTGCCTGTTCGAACAATGCCCAGAATATAGGATTGAGACTGATCAGGAACAGGATTGCGAACATACGGTGCTTGGCTTCGCGCGGCAGCTTTAAGCTCTCGTAAAGCACATAGCCAAGCAAGCCGACGCCGCTTACGATCAACAAGGTCTGGATGACCTCGCGATATTGCAACAACGCCCAGATCACGGCAACCGCGGCTACCCCCAGAGCGTACAGCGCCATTTCCTTGCCACGCGCCAAGGTTACCGGTGCCTCGCCATTGCCCTTAAGCGATGATTTACCGAGGACAAAGACAATCAGTCCAACAACCATCCCGATACCTGCAAGCCCAAAACCGTACGACCAGCCAATGGTTTCGCCAAGATAGCCGACCGTGATCCCGCCGATTGCCGCACCTACGTTAATGCCCATGTAAAAGATTGTGTAAGCGCCATCGCGCCGGACATCGGTTAGCTGGTACAACTGCCCAACCATCACTGAAATATTGGCTTTAAGGAATCCCGATCCCACAATTATGAACGCCAAAGCTGCCCAGAACACGTTGATGGTCGGATCGCTCTGGCCGCCAACGCCTTCGAAAGCCATTAGCAAATGTCCGATCGCCAACAATATGCCGCCGAACAATACGGCCTTTCGTTGACCGATATAGCGATCCGCCAGATAGCCGCCTA
This sequence comes from Sphingomonadales bacterium, assembly GCA_031429915.1. Lineage (GTDB taxonomy): Bacteria > Pseudomonadota > Alphaproteobacteria > Sphingomonadales > Sphingomonadaceae > Sphingorhabdus_B. The sequence goes on from JANPAM010000299.1 coordinate 2,149, forward strand.
GGACCGGGGTGATGTAAACGAGAGCCAGATAAGAAGCGTAAATGCCCTGGCCGTCTCCGTCGCCGAACAACCAATGTTTGGTCAGATAGAAAACGAGGATGCCGCGCATACCGTAAAAGGAGAAGCGCTCCCACATTTCGGCAAAGAACAGCATGTAGAGGCCTTTGGGATGGCCTGCGAACTCGGGCTCTTTCTGAATGGCGACCTTTGCGCCGACTGCGAGAAACAATCCGAGCACGACGACTGCAATAACTGCAATCCAGTCCTGCTCCTGCCAGAGCGACATATCCTTCATATCAGCGCGTCCCCATTCCTTGACTATTTCGGTGTGGCTCGTTTCGGCCATCAATGTTCGGAACCTAACGAAAAAATTGCGGCTGTGAAGAATTTTATTGCGCGTCCTCACAAAAATCGACGAATGACAGCCAATGTTCAACGATCTTTCCACTGTCGGTTCCTATCTCGCCACCCGCCGGTCGGGCAAACCGCGCGATATGGTGGCACCCGGACCCGACGCGGCGACAATCGACAGCGTGTTGCAACTGGCGATGCGGACGCCCGATCATGGCAAGCTGTTTCCGTGGCGTTTCGTTGTCATCCACGACCGCCCCGCTTTTGCCGCATTGCTCGAACGCGCGTTCCTCACCGCCAACGCCGATATACGTCCAGCGCAGATCGAGGCTGCGGTCGCGCCAGCTTATATGGCCCCGACGTTGGTCGCCCTGCTTTTTGCGCCGCAACCGAGTGCCAAAATACCCTTATGGGAACAGCAGATGAGCGTCGGTGCGGTGGGCATGAACCTGCTGCATTCGGCACACGCGCACGGCTTCGTCGCAAGCTGGATTACAGGCTGGACGACTTACAACCCCACTGTCCGCGAAGCATTGTGCCAAGGCGATGAGCAAATCGCCGGCTTTTTCTTCATCGGCACACCCGGCCAACCTCTCGAAGAACGCCCCCGGCCCGACCCGGCGAGTATCATTCGGAGTTGGCCATAGGACCGGGGCCATAAAATTGTAACATTGACGCGCCCTACTGTATTATGGCAGTAAGGCCCATAATGAAAAACGACGCCAAGCCAGTATACCTCAAACTCCGCGATGTAATTGCCGCCGCAATTCTCGACGGTGCATATAAGGAAGGCGACATGCTGCCATCGGTGCGCGCTTTTGCCGCCGATCAAGGGGCCAATCCGCTGACCGTCGCCAAAGCATATCAGCTATTTCAGGACAGTGGACTGGTCGATGTCAAACGCGGCGTCGGCCTGTTCGTTGCCCACGGCGCGACCGGCAAACTCAGAAATTTCGAACGCGACCACTTCGTGAAGAACGTCTGGCCCGATGTAAAGGCGCAGATGCAGCGAGCGGGGATCGATCCGGCTGAATTACTCGCGCTGAACTGATTGTGCCCTAACCTTGGCGGCCAATTCGCGTGCTGCCTTCGGCC
>JANPAM010000300.1:0-3307 GCA_031429915.1 Sphingomonadales bacterium
AACCTTGACCGTCTTTACAGCGCCGGATTCCGCATGGCTGGCCTCACGCATTTCTTCGACAACGAGCTTGGCGGCTCAATGCACGGGCTTAAGAAGGGTGGCCTAACGCCATTTGGCCGCGATATCGTGCAGCGGATGGAAGGGAAGGGCATGATCGTCGATATCGCTCATCTCAGCCACACCGGCGTTGCCGAAATGCTGGCAATGGCAAAGCGCCCAGTCGTTTCAAGCCACGGCGGCGTTCAGGCAACGTGCAAGGTCAACCGCAACCTGACCGATGAGGAAATCAGGGGCGTTGCCAAAACCGGCGGTGTTGTCGGCATCGGCTATTGGGAAGGTGCAGTGTGCGATACATCCCCGCGCGCTGCCGCCAGAGCAATGAAGCATGTCCGCGATCTGGTGGGGGTCGATTATGTGGCGCTCGGCAGCGATTATGACGGTGCGACCACCGTGCGGTTTGATACATCGCAGTTGGTGCAGGTTACTCAGGCGCTGATCGACGAGGGCTTCACGCCAGACGAGATCCGCGCCGTAATGGGCGGCAATGCGCTTCGGGTCATTCAGGCTGGTTTGGAACCAATGCCAGCAATATGACGATTCCGCGCCTCTCTGCATCCGACCCAATGCCCGAACATTTGCGAGGCGCAGTTCTGGCGCTCGGCAATTTCGATGGCTATCATCTCGGGCATCAGTCGGTCGCGGGCGAGGCGATTGCGCAAGCCAAAGCCGCCGGCCGTCCTGCAATCATCGCCACCTTCGACCCGCACCCGGTCCGTTACTTCGTTCCCGATGCAGCACCGTTCAGACTGACCTCGCTCGATCAGCGTCAACGCTTGTTCGCGGATGCAGGCGCCGACGCAATGCTGGTGTTCAATTTCGATGCCAGCCTTGCCGCCACGACCGCAGAGGATTTCATCATTAAGCTGCTGGTAGAACGTCTCGGCGTCTCAGCTGTGGTCACCGGCGAAGATTTCACCTTCGGCAAAGGGCGGGGCGGGAATGTGGGTGTATTGCGCGACGTCGGCGCGACGCTCGGTCTGACCTGCACGGCGATGGGACCGGTGAGTGACGAAGGCGGGGTCATATCATCGAGTCGAATCCGTGAGGCCTTGCTAGAGGGGGATTGCGCCACCGCAAACCGCCTCCTGACGCGCCCCTTTGCGGTCGAGGGCGTCGTCCAGCATGGTGACAAAAACGGACGGCTTTTGGGCTTCCCAACCGCGAATATCGACATGGGCAACTATCTTCGTCCGAGATACGGAATTTACGCGGTGAGGGGGCGGCTCGCGGATGGCCGCGTTCTCGACGGCGCGGCCAATCTTGGAATCCGCCCCAGTTTTGACCCGCCCAAGGAGCTGCTCGAACCGCATTTCTTCGACTTCGCCGAGGACCTGTACGGCCAAAACATCGAGGTTGAATTTCACGCCTTCATTCGCGGCGAGGCAAAGTTCGACAGCATGGACGTGCTGATGGCCCAGATGACCAAGGACTGCGAAGTGGCGCGGGCGATACTGGCGGCGTGATGCAGTTATCCAAGACCAAAAAACGGGCACTAGCTGCTCTCGCAATCGTCCTCGTCGGCTTGTCGCTGCTCAACGCAAGCTGGCTCGCGCCGACGCCGGTTGGCAAGCCAAAGCTGATCGCACATCGCGGCGTCTATCACCTGTATGATAAGCGCGCCGCTTTTGGCCGCGACACCTGCACAGCGCGTTTCATTCGTTCGCCCGATCATGAGGTGTTTGAAAACACGCTTCCCTCAATCCAGATGGCGGCGGGGCTTGGTGGCAATCTGGTCGAGGTCGATGTTGCGCCGACCAAAGACGGCAAGATGGTGCTGTTCCATGACTGGACGGTCGATTGCCGCACCAATGGCAAGGGCGATACCCGCGACTTAACGCTGGTCGAACTAAAGGGACTCGATATCGGCCACGGTTACACCGCTGATGGCGGCAAGACTTTCCCGTTGCGCGGTAAGGGTGTTGGCCAAATTCCGACGGTTGAGGAAGCGCTGGCCGCGCTCCCGTCGCGCACCTTCCTGTTCAACTTCAAGTCCAAAAATCCGCGCGATGCCGACCAGCTTTTTGCCATCCTGAAAGCCTCTGGCCGCGATTATGAAAAACTCGGCGATGCCTTTTATGGCGCTCAAGGTCCGGTGGATCGGATCCGGCAGCTTGCGCCCAAAAACTGGGCGTTCAATATGAAGGGCGAGGCGAAACAATGCACGACAGATTATGTGCTTTATGGCTGGACCGGAATTATCCCGAAAAGCTGTCACAATCGAGTGATCATGATCCCGATTAATTATCAATGGCCGATGTGGGGCTGGCCCAACCGCCTGATCGCTCGAATGGAAAGCGTCGACGCAAAGATCATTGTTACAGGACCATATGAAAGCGGCAAATCGAACGAGGGGCTGACCGAGCCGAAGCAGCTGGGCAAAATACCCGCAAGCTTCAACGGCTACATTTGGGTCGAGGATATCTGGGCGATTGGACCGGCGCTGAAGAGCTGATATTTTTAGATTGACGTTAACGTCAATCTGGGTTTTAACCGTGCGATTAAAGTCTAAGGGAGATAGTCATGCCGGTCACAACGACAATCGAGAACGACATCGCGCTGATCCGAATGGACGACGGCAAGGCCAATGCGATTAACTTCGAGATGCTGGCGGCGCTGAATGAAGCGCTCGACAAGGCGGAGGCCGAGGCGAAGGCGATTGTGCTTGCTGGACGCGAAGGGCGCTTTTCGGGCGGGTTCGATCTGAAGGCGTTTGCCAGCCTCGGGCCGGATGGCGTGTATAAATTGCTCGACGCGGGCGCGGAATTGTTGTTGCGGCTCTATGGCGGGCCGCTGCCCGTGGTCGCCGCGTGCACCGGCCATTCGATTGCGATGGGGGTGTTTATACTCAACGCCTGCGACACCCGCGTGGGCGCGTTGGGCGAGTACAAGATCGGCGCGAACGAAGCGGTGACGGGAATGAACTTGCCGATCTTCGCAATGGAACTATCGCGCGATCGGCTAAGCCCGGCGCACCTGACTCGCGCAACCATTCAGGGCTTCATCTACGATCCCGCAGGCGCGGTCGAGGCAGGCTATCTCGATATGCTGGCCGAACCGGACAAGGTAGAGGCCAACGCGCTGACGGTAGCTGGCCAGTTGGCGCAGCTCCCCGGCAAGGCCTATGCTTGGAACAAGAAGTCCATCCGCAAGGCGACGCTGGACCGGATCAGGGCGAGTTTAGGGGCGCATCATAAGGTTTGACCGAGCGCGCGCCTCACCCACTTATATAGTATTATATGGCCGACTT
>JANPAM010000301.1:0-3390 GCA_031429915.1 Sphingomonadales bacterium
TATCAGGCCAATCTGGGGATCATCAGCACTATTGCTGGCAAGGGCGATTACATCATCCTCGATATCGACAGCCACGCGTCGATCTATGACGGCTGTAAAATGGGTGATGCCGAGATTGTCGCATTCCGCCACAATGATGTCGAGGCGCTGGAGAAGCGGTTGAAGCGTCTTCCAGCCGACGCCGGTAAGTTGGTCATACTCGAAGGCGTCTACTCAATGCTCGGCGATGTAGCGCCGCTAAAGGAAATGATCCGCGTGTCGAAAGAGGCAGGCGCGATGATCCTGGTCGATGAGGCGCATAGCATGGGCTTCATCGGTGAAAACGGGCGCGGTGTTGCCGAGGAACAGGGCGTACTCGACGACGTCGATTTTGTCATCGGCACGTTTTCTAAAAGCGTTGGCACCGTCGGCGGTTTTTGCGTGTCTAACCATCCGAAGTTTGAAATCATGCGGCTGGTTTGCCGTCCCTATGTCTTTACCGCAGCACTACCGCCAAGCGTAATGGCTTCTAGCGCCGCGTCGATCCGCAAGCTGATGCACAATGGCAACAAGCGCGCACATCTGTGGGAAAACTCAAAAACCTTGCACAAAGGCTTGCGCGATCTTGGCTTTCCACTCGGCACGGACGAACCACAAAGCGCCATCATCGCGGTCATCATGCCAGACCTCGAAAAGGGCGCTGCAATGTGGCAAGCATTGCTGGAGAACGGCCTCTATGTGAACCTCGCGAGGCCACCGGCGACACCAGCAGGTATGACATTACTCCGCTGCTCGCTTTGTGCCGAGCATACCAGCGAACAGGTGGCGGATATTATCGACCGGTTCGAACAGGCGGGCAAGGCTGTGGGGATTATTTGAAACTCGACGGACAATGACCAGACTTGATCGCCGCGAACGCTTTATGGCGACAGGTTTTGCCGCAATGGCGGGGATGGTCGATGCAATCGGGTTTCTGGCGAGCGGTGGCTTCTTCCTGTCCTTCATGAGCGGAAATTCGACCCGGCTCAGCATTGGCTTGGCCGAAGGCGCGCCTTACGTTTTCATGGTCGCCGCGCTTATCATCAGTTTTATCGGTGGCGTAATCTGGGGTTCGCTCACTGGAAATGGCAACAACACGTCAGTCAACAAGCGTCAAGCGACGATACTGGCCGGTATAGCGGCGTTGCTGTTCGCTGCGCCGATACTGGCGGATTTTGGATGGCTGCTTCCTGCCATTTGCATGGCGGCATTTTGCATGGGCGCGGAGAACACCTTATACGAACGTGATGGCTCGGTATCGTTCGGTCTTACCTATATGACCGGTGCGCTGGTAAAGATCGGTCAAGGACTGGCAACGATGCTGCGTGGTGGACCAAAGACGGCGTGGCTGCCTTACTTGCTTTTGTGGGCGGGATTGATTGGCGGCGCGGTGATCGGCGCGTCGGTATTCGCATTATATGGTATCTACAGCCTCTGGATACCGGCAACGCTCGCCGCACTATTTGCTTTGATATTGTTGCGGACCAAAACCGCGTAACGGTCTTAGCGAACCGCACCTTTCGCCAGCAACTTGGGGACTAGGAACAGCGCCGCGACCAATGGCCATTTGCGCTGCCACGGCTTGATTTCGATTTGCGTTCCGGCGTGGCGGTTTATCTTCCAAGCCAGATAATCGATACCACCCGCGTAGGTGAATGCGGCCTTTGCCAGCCGCGCTACCGTCAGCATTTTGCCACGACGGCGTAAGCCGGGCCAGCGACTTCGTTCTTGCATAATTCGGCGCTGCGGGTCGGGGAGGATGTGGACTTTGTCGCCTCGCAACTCGTTGGAAATGGGCGTGTGTTTCAACGCGGCCTGCCCGAAGCGAATATAGCGGTCGTGGTCGAATTCGATCACCGATGATGGGCGGTCCTTGCGTTCGGCACGCAATTCGGCGCCGTAGGTCATATGAAAACCCGATTGCCACAGATCAAGTACATCGACCTCGCGCTCGACAAAGGCCAGTGCCGCGTTGAGCAATGTCGGGGCAGCCCCCGATATCGCGCGCGCCGCCATCGTTCGCGCCCCATCGTCTGCCGCCCAGACGAGCCGCGAAGGCTGGGCAAAGCGAGCCCATACTGACACCGCCGACGCGGGCGGGCGGTTGAGATCGTGAAAATCGGCCTCGCTCAACACTGCAACCTTGGCCATCAGACCGTCATGCTGGAACGGAAAGACATTGGGCGGCAATCGCTTGTTCCACTTCGCCAGCCACTTCTTGTCATAGGCTGCTTCATAATCCGACACGATCAGGTAAAAATCCAGCATCTGGCCTTCGAGTTGTTCGCTCCTCAGGCAGGATCCGTAGAACAATACCGCCCGCGCTACAGCCGGATACTGCTGTGCGATATGCGCCGCGAAAGCCTCAACCTGCGGTAAAACAGGGACGACCAGTTCGTCAGCAACCAATTGTGTAAGCGAAAGCATGCTACTTTCTTAGTGGGATTCAGGCAGCTTGCTAAGCGATTAAGCGGCAAGCCGCAAAAACGGCACCGGCGGGGTCGAGCGGAGAATGATCGGCGCGTTGCTATTGGCCTCGAACACCTCACCATCCAGCACCACGCTGCTTTTGACGCTATCGATTCGAATGAGATCACCTTGCTGGATGTGGATGCCCTCCACGGTATGACGACCCAACCGACCGAATATCGATTCAAATATAACCCGGATCATTGCCCAAGGCCGCTGATCGACCGCCATGAATTTCATCTGGCCGCGCTTGGTCATTTCGGCTGTTCGTCCACCCAGCAACAGCTTTTCGAGCGTAGTAACGATCAACACCGAAAAAATGCCCTGCAACTCACCCTTGCGAATGAACGATATGCTGACTGGCTTCGCCCGCTCGGGCAGGAAACCCGCCTTCAATCCGAAAATTGCCGAGAACATCACTGCTACCGCGGTCAGGAAATGGCTGAGGCCGTTGGGCAGTCCGAGCGGATAGATTTTATGACGACAATAAAGAATAGTTTCGGCAAGCCCGGCGCCACCAAGGAACATGCCCAAAACCGGACGAGCGCCCTCAGTGCCATCGCTCAGCGCGATCAGTTCGCGCACGACGATGTGGTCGGTTAGGTCGCCTTTGGCCACTTCCACTATCCGTTCAAGCGCCTCAAGCGCGGTGCCTTCCGCCCCCAGATCGAGCGCAATCAGATTGGTTTTCCCGTTCGGTAAAACCGCGACGGGCGGCGGCGTGCCTTCGAAGTGGCCGCCGTGATAAAGCTCGGTCAGCGCCGATTGGACGGTGCCGTCGCCGCCGTTGATGACCAATACCTTTGGCTTGACCCGAGCAATCATTTCAAGCGCTTTGGCTATTTGCCCCATTTCCTCGACTTCGTAATGAAAGATGTCGGGATGAAGCGCGCAGTAACTACG
>JANPAM010000302.1:0-3695 GCA_031429915.1 Sphingomonadales bacterium
TGAAGGCTTTAAGCCCCGGCAACGTCCGCCAGATCAACCTTCAGGCCAGGCCCCATGCTCGAGCTGATCGCGACCCGACGGACATATTTGCCCTTCGATCCCGATGGCTTGCTCTTGATCACCGCATCGACCAGCGCGTCGAAATTCTTGCGCAGGTCGGCGTCGGAGAAGCTTTTCTTGCCGATGCCGCTGTGGATGATGCCCTGCTTTTCAACGCGGAATTCAACCTGACCGGCTTTGGCGACCTTGACCGCTTCGCCCACATCCATCGTGACGGTGCCAAGCTTCGGGTTTGGCATCAGGCCCTTTGGACCCAGTGTCTTACCCAGACGGCCGACGATACCCATCATGTCTGGTGTCGCGATAACTCGGTCGTAATCGAGATTGCCAGCCAGCATATCTTCCATCAGGTCTTCGGCACCGACCTTGTCAGCGCCAGCAGCGGTCGCCGCATCGGCTTTGTCACCGCGAGCGAACACGGCGACCTTCATTTCCTTGCCGGTACCGGCTGGAAGCGAAACCATGCCGCGAACCATCTGGTCGGCGTGACGTGGGTCGACGCCCAGGTTCAGCGCAACTTCGATGGTTTCGTCGAACTTGGCAGTCGCCAGTTCCTTGATCGTCTTCAACGCTTCGTCAACGCCGTACAATTTCTCGGCATCGAGCGAGCTAAGCGATTTTGCTTTTTTGGTTAGCTTGGCCATCGGATCAGCCCTCCACTACTTCGAGGCCCATGGCGGTAGCCGAGCCTGCGATGATTTTAACTGCCGCGTCCATGTCGTTCGCGTTGAGGTCGGCCATCTTGATGGTCGCGACTTCTTCGAGCTGAGCGCGCGTGATCTTGCCAGCGGTGATTTTGCCCGGTTCTTTCGAACCAGCCTTCAGACCGAGCACTTTCTTGATGAGGTAGCTCGCAGGCGGCGATTTGGTCGCAAAGGTGAAGCTCTTGTCCGAAAACACGGTGATCTTCGTCGGAATGGGCGTACCCTTTTCCAGATCAGCGGTCGCGGCGTTGAACGCCTTGCAGAATTCCATGATGTTAACGCCGCGCTGACCCAAAGCAGGGCCGATTGGCGGCGACGGGGTGGCTGAACCAGCCGGTACTTGCAGGCCGATATAGCCGTCGATCTTCTTAGCCATCAGATGGCTCCTTTCATTCTATTGGCCCTGACCCGCTCATCCTGAGCTTGTCGAAGGACCGCAAATTAAGCGGTCAAACAGTTGCCTTAACGGCTTCCTCCCGCAGAGAATCGCTGGACTGAACCAAGCGAAGGCGCGCAACTAGCCATGATGCGCCGATAATGCAAGCATCGTGGACTTAACGCCAGTTGCGAGGGTACTCGGCGATGCAATTAGCACCACCGTCAGACGAAACTTTCGGGCAATTCGTGCGACCGTCATCAATCGCCCCCTGTAACGCGGCACGATTAGCTTCGTAGTCGGCCGGTGAGAGGCAGCTCTTCAATGGCCCGAGTATTTTCAATCCTTCAGTGCCCAGAAATATCTTGTATTGATACGAATCGCGCATCCCGCCACCTTGTTGCACGGGGTACCGCGCGGTAAAATTATTCATCGCGCTGTTCAGTGCCGCCATCCCGTTAACACCTGCGGCACATCCATTCGCAGCGGTTGAAACCGGCTTCTGCGTGGTCTCACGGCGGAACAGGTCGGTCCATCCGTCGGAATTGGTAACCCGCAACAGCTGCGGCCCCACTATCACCATTGTCGTTTGCTGACCGTCGGGAAAGGTGTACCTGAACGTTTTTGCATCGACCTCACGGAAAAAAAATGTGCCTGAGGCACCGGTTCCAACATTGTTATAGCCGCCCGACACACGGGCCAAGGTGACGCGGTTGCCCTTGTCGCCTATCCAATTGCCGTCAAGCGTCGTGCTGCTATTGTCGGCGCTCGCCGGTGCGCGAGCAGGTGTATTTGGCGCAGCACCCGTAAGTGGAGTGCCGCTTCCATCCAGCTGATCCGCAGCTTTGGTCGCGAACGGACTTGTGGGAAAGCGTTTCATAAGTGCGCGATAGACCCGGCGTGCCTTGGCATCGTCACCGCTTTCTTTCAATTCGTCTGCCAATGCATAAAGCGCGCCCGCGCTTGGTGCGGAGGCAAGCGATGCGTCGAAGGCTCGGTCCGCCTCTTCTGCGAGCTGAGCCGGCGTTTTATAATCGGGTTCGGCGGGCGCATTGCCAGCGGTTGCCAATCGACCATAGGCGACGGCGCGACCGCCTTCCCATGCCACCCGTTGTGACGTTCCATCGGGATAGGTCATTGTTACAATGCCGTTGGGTGCATCGTTGTCGAAGTTACCTTCCATCAAATAGGGCTGGCCATTCCGCTCGCCCAGTTCAAATCCCTGACCATCGATTTCACCGCCTTGATAGCTGCCTCCGCGCCATGTGCCTTCGTCGGTAATTTCCTCGCCTGCGCCTTCCAGCGCGCCATCCTTGAATGTGCCGCGTTCGATACCGTCCTCGGAAATCACCGCGCCCTCGCCATCGATATCGGCTGGTTTCAACACTGCGCCATCTGTCGGAACAGGGGCATTTGCCGCGTTAGCCTGAAATATCTTGATAAACCCGCCCGGTCGGTCGGGCGGCAACAATCCCCAATCCCCTCCGGCCTTCTCACGGGCGTTGGCTGCGGCAACGGCTTCATCGGCTGCGTTCGTCGTCCTGTTGCGTTCTGCGGCAGCCTGCCTCGCGGCCCACATGGGATGCCGCTTCTCCCACGCCTTACGCTCCAGCGTCAACTTCCACTGTTCCGCCGTGGCTGCATCGGGCATCTGCCTTTCGGAAGCGTGCGCAATGGTTGATTTTGACGCCTCCATTGCATCGTTCACGTCGATCTTGTCAGGGTCCGGTTCTGAGCGGAATATGCTTTTGATGAAGTTTACGCCCTTGCAGGTCTTCTGACCAAGTTTGAATCCTAGCGAAAGGATCGGGTGCATCTTTGCAATATCGTCAGCGTCGGTACTTTCCTGAGTGTTCTCGGTTACGTTGCAATTGGCATCATATCGCGTATTTTGGGCGACCGACGCACCGCTCGTTCCCACGATCAGTGCCACCGCAATCAATGAATGACGCACTAATTTCATTGCCGGCCTCTGGATCGGGCAAAACCCGATATCTTATCGCGGGCTGCCTGCTCGAGCGGCGCAAAGCGGCTTGTCAGTTCCTCGCGCCAGCGCTGCGCTGCAGTTTTGTCGGCTTCCATGATTGTAGCGATCCGGGCCGAGAGCGGTGCCAAAATCGCCTGCGTTTCCGCGCTGCAAGATGGTATGTCACGTGTCGCCGTCGTTGCGCAAACACGCAGATCGCGAGCCGGATTGGGATCGTCGGGCCACGAACCGTCGGCCGCACGTATATGCCGATAGGTTTGCGTGATGATATATAACGCCTTGCCCCCTGCCGGCTTCCCGGCGCAAGCCTTCTTAGCGCTTCGTTCGAGTTGCTTCGACACCAGAGCATTTGGTGGGTCTGGAAAGGCGGTAAAGGGACAGGAGTAGGACCGTAAGCCGAAGAATTCCCCTGTCTGGCGTTCGCCGGCACGCCGGTTGAGGGAAATTGTGTCGCCATCAACCTCCAACCGCACCGAATTAAACTTAACATCGCCGAAGGTGTTCAAGTCGTCGAAATCACCACTAGGCTCACGGCTAGCGTCATAGATTTTGGTGTATCCCTTTCGGG